>CAZWOU010000024.1:0-25450 GCA_964635375.1 uncultured Pirellulaceae bacterium
GAGCCGCTATGCCACGGCCGCAGAGGTGGCGGAAGACCTCAGACGCTGGCTGGCCGACCGACCGATTGTTGCGAGTCCTGAAAGCCGCATCTCCAAGTTGAGACGCTGGCGTCGACGTCACCCAAGGACCGCATTGCTGCTCACAACAATCAGTCTGCTGCTTGTTCTGCTGTCCGCTGTATCAGTCTTTTGGGCAGTGAGAGAAAAGAGCTTGAGGTTTATTGCCAAAGAAAGCGCCGCTTCCGCTCAAGCGAATGCCGCGGAGAGCGAGCGTCGCTTGGCCGCGCTATTCACGCAGAACGGCCTGCATAAGCTCGACCGAAGGCGGCCATGGTGACGCCGTACTTTGGTTTACAGCAGCATTGCAGTCAGGAAAAGGTAATCAATTAGCGCATCGCACGCGAATTGGAATGACCTTGAATCAGCACCCGAGACTTGTTGCTGTCCAGGCTGTCGATGGCCCAGTGCAGGTTCTTCGATTCGCAAAGTCTGGCGATTTCTTTCTCGCCGCTACACGATCAGGTTCGATTGCCAAGTATGAAACTGAATCCAGCGCCGGGTCGTCGTTGCTTCAAATTTCGAGCCAAAGCACGATGGTCGTTGACCTGGTTGCCAACGCTGACGCCGAACGTCTGGTCTCATTCGGCAAGCAGCAACACGAGGCGTCGCTGTGGAATCTTCGCAACGGAGGCAAGCTGGCGCAGCTGAACCATTCGGCGGCGCTAAGGTCAATCGACTTGTCGAGCAATGGCCAATTGGCCGCAACGGCCGACGAGTCCGGTAGCATCAAAGTCTGGCGGACCCGTGACGGAAGCCTACTGCACACGATCAACCATGAGGCCGGCCGGCTGCGACTGCAGTTCCTGCCCGATGACCGATTACTTGCCTACGTGGAGTGTATTCGAGCTGGCGAAACGAGCGAGTTGACGGCTTGGACGCTCTCGCCCATGTCAGTCGAAAAGCAATTCAAAACCGAAGCGAATGTCGCTTTCGCGAGAATCGACGAGGGTTCACAGTCGTTGATTGTATCGGGCACTGATGGAGCGGTCAGTTTGTTCAGCATCGAGACGGGCAAGATCAAGCAAGGTCCATTTCGACACCAAGGCCGCCTCGAGGATTGTTACATCGCTGAGGATAAACTGCTAACCGTCCAGCGAAATGGCACAATCACAGTTTGGTCGATGGATGGAACACGTCGAGAACTCACAAGGCACTCGACCGGAATTCTGGACTCGACACTGGACAAACGCAGGAGAATCCTCGCTGTTGGCGGAACTGACGGCCAAGTGGCTCTTTATTGGCGACACTCGCTCCAGAGAATCGGCCCTGCACTCTTTGTCGATGAGTCGATTTCGTCACTTGAGTTTCATCCAGACAGCCGGCGCCTTATCGCGGGAGGGAATTCCGGAATAGTCAGGATTTGGGATCTGGCGGGTATGGCGCCCGATGTCTCAATCCTCAAGCACGATGGCCAAGTGAACGTGGCCAGATTCAACCCTAGTGGGACTCGCGTGATCTCCTGCAGTAACGACAAGACGGGTGCCCTTTGGGACGCGCAAGATGGGTCTCTGATCTCGAAACACAAACATTCCGACCACGTTACCGACTGCGGGTTTAGCGCTGGAGGTCGCTTTGCAGCTACAGGCAGCCTTGATGGGACGGTCCAGATTCTGGACGGCAGGCGAGGCGTTGCCCTTGGTGATCCGTTGCAACACACGGGAGGAGTGTTGAAGCTTGGATTTTCGCCTGGAACGTCCGACGTCCTGTTCACTGCCGCGTCCAACGGCGTCGTAACGGGCTGGGATGCCGCTAGCCGAAAGCGAATATTTCAGGCGAGTGATGCTACCACGACCATTACTGACCTTGCCATTGCTCCGGATGGCGAATCTGTGATTATAGGCGCCGTCGACGGTCTTGCCGTCGTGCGACGCGCGAAGGATGGCAGTCCCGTGAGCCCGCCGTTAGTTCACAAAGACATTGTCACGCGCTGTGGCTATTCTCGACAGGGTGACTCACTATTATGGACGGCCAGTCGAGATAACTCAGTGCGGTTCTGGCTCGATGGAGACTCCTACGAGTTGAAGAATGAACTCACCTTTCGCGCCTGGCCGACGAATGTCGCGTTTAGTCCGGAAGGAGATCGTTATCTCATCTCAGATTTCTCCGGCCATCTCTCGCTTTGGCAAGAGGAGTCGCTACTCTGGAGGTTCGCCCGACCAAAGCACTTCTTCAAGCACTGTGAAATTGATTCTCAGAGCCGGTTTGCGCTGGCTTGCGGGGGCGCGACTCTAGGCGATGGGCGTCGTATCGGAACGGGCAGCGCGTTTCTTGTTGATCTAGAATCGGGGTTGCCCGTTGCGCCTCCCTTGAATCACTTTGCAACGATTCGTGCATTCTTCGACCCTTCGGGGCAGCGAATTCTCACTTCCTCGGATGATCAAAGCGCCAGGTTGTGGAATATCGTCACCGATGATCGCCCAGTCGATGCAATTTCACTCCATGCGATGGCGGTCTCTGGGAAAAAACTGAATTCGTCTGAACAACTGGTTAGCTTGGAACCAACCCAACTGGCAGACGTTTTTCAAGAAGCCAAGGACCGCTCAGCCGAATGGTTCGAATGTGACACCGAGCAGATTGGCAGATGGGAAGACTACATCGCGTGGGTGGTTGAAAAACACAACTTGGAGTAGATCCCGATGGGAAACGGCAGCGCCTCACTATCCTGACCCACTTTTTTTTGCGCTGAGCCGGTTCTTGAAGGAGAAGATAAGGACGCGAAAAAAGCGACCTTACTCAGCCAATCTGGAATGCGCGTTCTACGAAACTTGTGTCGATGCCGCCTTCCATAAACTCAGCGTTGCGCAAGACCTCGCTGTGAAAAGAAGTTGTGGTCGCGATACCTTCGACTCGAAGTTCGTCGAGCGCTCGCAACATGCACTGGATCGCCTCGCCTCGCGTTGGTCGGTGCACAATCAGCTTGCCGATCATCGAGTCGTAATAAGACGGCACGCGATAGCCAGCGTGCGAATGCGAGTCCCAGCGCACGCCAAGGCCGCCTGGTACGATCATGCCTGTGATCAAACCAGGACATGGCTGAAAATTTCGTTGCGGGTTTTCCGCGTTGATCCGACATTCGATGGAGACGCCGTCGAGCTTGATGGAGTCCTGCCGCAGGCCGAGTTCCTCTCCTGACGCGATCCGGATTTGAGCTTGGATCAGATCGATGCCGGTCACCATTTCGGTGACCGGATGTTCAACTTGTATCCGCGCGTTGACTTCAATGAAGTAGAAGTTGTCTTGTTGGTCGACAATGAACTCAACCGTGCCCGCGTTCGTGTAGTTCGCTTTATGGATCAATCGCACAGCGGCCTCGCACATCGCTTCGCGCGTCGCGGCGGGCAGCTTGGGCGCGGGGCTCTCTTCAATCAGCTTCTGATGCCGACGTTGGGTTGAGCAATCTCGTTCCCAGAGGTGAACCACGTTTCCGTGGTGGTCGGCGAGAACCTGCACTTCGACATGTCGAGGGCATTCGACAAACTTCTCGACGTAGACCGCCGGATTGCCGAACGCCGCCTCGGCCTCGCTCCGAGCTTGCCCAATCGCGGTTTCCAAAGCGTGCTCGTCCGCCGCAACTCGCATCCCTTTTCCGCCGCCCCCCGCGGTCGCCTTGATCAGGACGGGAAAACCGATTTCCCGAGCGACGCGAGCTGCTTCGGCGTCGTTCTCGATCAGCCCGTCGCTGCCGGGGACAACGGGCACATCGGCCGATTTCGCCAGGTCCCGAGCGCGGTTCTTGTCACCCAACTGGGTCATCGCGTCCGGCGTAGGCCCGATGAAGTCAATCTGGCACTGACGGCAGACCTCGTTGAAGTGGGCGTTCTCGGCCAAGAATCCGTAGCCCGGATGAATGGCTTCGACATTCCCCACCTCGGCCGCGCTGATGATCTGATCGATCTTTAAGTAGCTCTGAGCCGACTTGGCGGGGCCGACACAATAAGCCTCGTCGGCCAGATCCAGATAGGCCGCGCCGCGGTCCGCCTCGCTGAACACGGCGACCGTCTCAATGCCCATGTCACGGCAAGCGCGAATGACTCGGAGGGCGATTTCGCCGCGATTGGCGATCAATATGCGATTGTACATAACGTCAGTTTGCGATCGGGTCGAGTGTTGCCCCGAGTTTAGTAAGTGTTTCGTTGGTTTCCATAACTGTCAGGGCGAATGAGTAGCAACAGAAGAGTAGAAACGGAGAGATGCTCAGAGACCACAGGGTGGAGGGGCCAAGCGAAAACTCTCTCCAACGCGCCTCAGCGAATCCGACGACTGAACACGCCCTAACCGCTCGTGTCGACGCGGAACAATCGTTGCCCAAACTCAACGGGCGACTCCGCGTCGGCGAGCACGGCGACAATTTTGCCCTGCACTTCGGCGGGAATCTCGTTGAACACCTTCATGGCCTCCACGATGCAAACGGTGGTCTCCAAATCGACGTGGTCGCCGACCTTCACATAAGCCGACGCCTTGGGGTTCGGCTTGGCGTAGAACGTGCCGACCATTGGCGCTGTAATGTAAGCAATGTTCGCGTCTTCCTCGGCCGCGCCCGACACGGCCGATTCCGAGGCGGCTGAAACCGCTGGAGATGGCGCCGATGCAACCAGCGGGGCGTCCACGCCTCGGCGAAGGCGAATCCGCCGCTTCTCGTCGCGCAACTCCAACTCACTCAGCTCGCTCTCCTTCATGAGCGCGGCCAGCTCCCTGATCTCTTCCAGGTCATAGGGCTTCCCGGAATCGGACATTCGCATTCTCCGAAATTTTCGCGAGTCGGTGCAGTTAGAAACGTTATAGCCAGCCGCCATCAGGTCCATTTAGCCAACAGCAGCTCAAGCTTGCCTAGACGACGCAGTCGGCCAGATCTTTCGAGACATGGGTTAACACCTCATGTCCCGTACGCGTAACCAAAATGTCGTCCTCAATCCGAACTCCCCCCCAACCGGGAAGGTAGATCCCTGGCTCCACCGTGACGACCATACCGGCTTTGAGCTCGCGATCTTGCTTTGGCGCCAAACGAGGTTGTTCGTGGATTTCCAGTCCAAAACCGTGCCCAAGGCCGTGTCCAAAGTGCTTTTCGTGCCCCGCTTTGGCGATCACATTTCTGGCGGCCGCGTCCACATCGCCCATTTTGGCGCCGGGGCGAATTTTGGCGATCGCCTTCTCTTGGGCTCGTAACACAACTCCATATATACGTTCAAGTTTGGGCGGAATTTTAGCTGTGACCAAAACTCGCGTCAAGTCGCTCATGTAGCCCCCGGCCGACTCGGCGCCCCAGTCGATGAGCACAAAGGGAGCCTCGTTGATCGTTGCGGAACCGGGGTGGTAATGGGGTAGGGCGGCATTTCGCCCTACCGCGACGATGGGCGCGAAACTACACCCTCGCCCCCCAAATTGCCGGATCTGGTGCTCTATATTGGCGGCGATCTCCAGCTCGCTTTGACAACCGCTCAGTTGCGCCTTGATGACCGCAAACGTCTTCTCCGCCAGCCTCACCGCTTCGCGTATCTCGCCCAACTCACTCTTGTCTTTCAATTCTCGCTGGTGCAACACGATATCGCTCGTCGGCGCCAAGTCGACGCGGGGCAGCGTTTCTCCTAATTCCAAGAACTCGCGATGACTCATCGAACACGACTCAAATGCAAGCTTGCCGACTTTCGTCCGCTTCGCCACTTCAGCGATCTGCTGATTCATCGTCACGGGCGTGCCGCGGATCATCCGCTCCACCTCGCCGCACTCTCGCTCGAGTTGCTCGTCGTATCGCGTGTCGCTCAGCACAATTGCGTGCTTGGCGGTCAAACATAGAAAACTTGAATCGCCCGTGAAGCCCGTCAGGTACGTGACGTTCACCTCGTTAGTCACGAGCATCCCGTCGACGCCCAGTTTCTTGAACTGACGGCGAAGCTTCTTGCGGCGTTCTTCAAAACGACTCATCAATGCCTCCATGTGAATGAACATGAACACCGCCTCCGAAGACGGTGTTCCGGCGCCTGGAACCGAGACCTGCTGAAAACTGAAACGGTTAGAACTGAATATTGGCGGCCAGCGTGGCCAAGGCGATCACGGCGAAACAGACGAAGAAGCAGACCAACAGCCCGATGATGTCGACTCGGTCCGGTTTGCGGAATTCGAACGAAGTGCCGGGGAACATCTTCCTGGATTCCAACGCTTGGGGATTCGCGTAGGCGGCCTTGAGGTTGTCCTCGTCCACCTGGGGGTCAATGTCAACCGGCGTCTTCATCTTGGCGTAGTATCGGTCGAGAGCTTGTCTCGAATTCCTTGGGGTCACGAGACTAATCAAGATCATGACCAGAAAAGGAGTGAGGATCTTCGGGGGCAGTTCAAGCGTCGCCAGAAAAGCGTTCGAGAGCGATTCGAGGCGTATTCCAGCCCATTGATAGAGCAGGAAATCGAGTTGAAAACTCCCCTTTCCTCGCAGCTTGACGCCCTTGGCGTAATTGTATCGACGAATGGTCCCGGAATCGGTTTCATCGGTCGAGACGACCGTCAGCCCAATGTTCTCCAGAACATTGCCCTGGTCGTCAATCGGTTCGAGGCCGTCTTTCCAGAAAACAGACCTGGCCGCGACGACCGAAACCACCGTCATCGGCTCGCCTACGCTCTGCTCTTCCGGGCGTTTGCCGAGCTCCTCGATGGCCCGCTCATCGTTGAGCTTCTGAGCCGCTTCGAAGCTCGCGTCCCATTGTTTGATTCGCGCGTTGCGTTTGGCCACGTCCGACGGCGAGGTTAGTCGTGTCGTGGTCGTCTCGATCTTGTCCGTCGTGCCCAGATAATTCGTCGCTGTCCGCAGGCCGGGCGAAATCACGGGCGCGGTCTTGGGGATGACGAAGAACGTCAATGCGCAGAACGCCACGGTCGCCCAAGCGGCCGTCGTCGTAGCTCGGCGCCAAAACATGCCTATCCAAAACGGCGCGGCAAACACAACGGGAAAGATCCACGTCAGCTGCAGCTGCTTGAAAACATCCATCATGGTCAGCGAGATAATGACCGCGCCCAGAACCACGATCACGCCCGTCCAACGACCAATCTTGAGGTACTGTTTGTCCGACGCCCCTGGGTTGATGTAGGGAGCGTAAATATTTCGCACGACCAGCGCCGAACCGACCACCATGTAGGCGTCCACGCTGCTCATCAGAGCAGCCAACAAGCAGGCAAGCATCAAGCCGGTCAGGCCAGGCCCGAGGAGTTCGCGCGAGGCCACGCCCCATGTCTTGTCCGCGTCGGCCACAAGCTCCGGGTGATCGGAGAACAGAGCCAGGGCGATCAGCGCAGTTATCACCCAGCCGATCGTGCAGAAACGCTTGAGGAAGTTGCCAACCACAAGACCGACTCGGGCATTCCATTCGTCCTTGGCCGATCCGCCGCCAGTCACAATAAAGTGGGGCTGCACGACAATGCCGACCGCGTTGATCAAGACCACCGCAATGATTCGGTGTAAAGGGAATTCGGCGCCCGCGCCGGACCCAAGCACCGAGAAGAACTCCTTTGGCGCCTGCTCGTGCATCAGCCGAAACCCATCCAACATGCCGTCGCCCGGCGCACCAAACTTCTCCACCAAGGCGGAAAGCCCGAACGGGATCAACAGGACTGACAACAAGATGATGCACAGGCCCTGGATCAAGTCGGTGTAATAGGCTGCCTCCAAACCGCCGGCGATGCCGTAGGCCAAGACGACGACGCCGATGACGGGGACGAGCAGGTATTCGATCGGCACCATGGCGCCCAGAAGCGAGATCTCACTGGCCCCAATGATCGGCGCCGCGACTTTGCCGATGGCTGAAAACAACATCGAGCCGTAGACCATCATGAACAGAATGCCAAACACGCCGTACGCAGCGCCCATGGCCTTCGACTCGTAGCGCTCAACATACCAATCGCCCAGCGTCAGCAGCCGCATCCGCCGGTACCAAACTCCGCTGATCCAATACAACGGCGTCACGAACAGCCAGTACATCACGCTCCACATGCCGCTCATGCCGCCCGTGAACGTCGTCCGGCCCGTGTTGACCGGATCGCTCGACCCCGTGCCGGCTCCGAAAGCCGCGAACGTCTGCATCAGCTTGCCGAACGATCGGCCGCCCATGAAGAAGTCTTCTTGCCTCTTGATCTTCATCGACGTGTAGACGCCAATCCCGATCATCACGCCGAAATAGCCAAGCAACACCGTGTAGTCGAGCCAGTGCATTCGGTCCCCCTGAAAAGACCCTTTGCTGAAACTGCCCAGCGATTCTACTATCGTCGCCGAAATCTCGTCTCTAAATGGGAATGGTAATATTGTGAGGCAAACCAGGAGGTGTCCGCAACCGGTCCGCCATCTATTCCTGCAAAGTGCTACAATCACCGCCTGACACGAGCCAACTGACGAAGACACGAGCCAATTGACGAGGAGAAGCAGAGCCCGATGAGCAACGCCCCCATTCCAGACGACGAGCAGTCGAGTTTTGTCCGCAACGCGACGGACGAGACATTTGAGGCCGAGGTCCTTCATCGATCGCATGAAGCGCCCGTGATCGTCGATTTTTGGGCGACTTGGAGCGAGCCGTGCAAGATGCTCTCCCCCATGCTGGAACACTTGGCCGAGGAATGCGACGGCAAGTTCGTGCTCGTTAAGGCGGAAACGAGCGAAGCCGCCAATGCCGCCGCGCAATTGAACGTCTCGTCCATTCCCGCGCTTTTTGCCGTCGTCGATGGCGAAGTCATCGACGCCAACGTCGGCGGAATGCCCGAACCGCAGCTGCGCGAGTGGATTCTGCGAATCGTCGATGTGAGCACATTCGCCCAGGCGGGTCGGCTCGAGGAAACCAGCCCGCAGGGGGCCGAAGCCGCCTACCGAGCGCTGCTCAAGAACAACCCGGAAATGGCCGAGGCCAAGATCGGTCTGGCTCGAATGCGATTGGCCCAAGACGATACGGCCGAGGCCCAGGAGCTCATCGACTCGCTCGAGGAACGCGGGTTTTTGGAGCCCGAAGCTGAGACGGTCAAGACGGCCCTTCAATTCGCCGCCTCGGCCTCGGTCGACCTCGAACCACTACGGGCCGCAGTCGAAGACGACCCCGACGACAACGAAGCGTTGCTGGCGCTGTCTCAAGCCCTCGCGTCTTCCCAGGACTACCAGCCAGCCCTCGATCATTGCCTAACCCTGATCCGACGCGACCGCCACGGCGCGGGCGAACCCGCACGACTCCTCATGATCGACATCCTCCGAGTGCTGACTGATGATGACCTCGTCAGCGAATACCGGCGAAAACTATCGATGTCGCTCTATTAGCAAGCGAATCGGGATGGGCGGGCAATCCGCGCTAAACAACTCGGTATTCGGCCAACTCGGGAGACGTTGGTCAGCGGTTCAGGCAAGGGCGACACCTGCCGAATCGACTCTGCTTGGCTGGACGATCGATGAGCGACCCTTAGAGAGCCCTAATGCAGCGTTTCCCCACATAACCACTGGCCACCTTAGGCGAGACAGAAAACAAGGGAAGACGGTTGCCCTTAACGATGCTTGCCAGCAGACCTGACAACCATCTACAATTGGCGGTAACGAGGAGTGAACGCCGGCACTTTGCGCGGCGCCCCTCGCATCCTTAGACGAGGAATCAGGCTGATGAATGCGCTCTCGAACCCGCCCAAAGCTGAGACGAGTATTCGTCGCGTGGCGATCCTGTTTGCCGGTGGGCCCGCGCCGGCGGCTAATGCGGTGATTTCCACTGCAGCCGTTTCATTCTTGCGGAACGGCGCCGAGGTTATCGGCATCAAGCACGGATATTCCAGCTTGATCAACTACACACCCGACAAGCCGCTCGAAAAGGGGCCGGACTTCATCACGCTCGACCACCGGGCACTCAAGAGGACCCGCAACTCGCAGGGCATTCTGATTGGCACCGCCCGAGACAACCCGGGGAAGTTGGTTTCTTCCCCCGACCATTTCGAGGACGCAGAACGTTCCGCGCCGCTCCGCCGAGTCTACGAGGGGCTCTGCTCACTGGGCGTTGACGCGTTGATTTCGATCGGCGGCGACGACACGCTGAAGACGGCCAACAAGCTGAAAATGTATCAGGATCGGCTGCCGGCAGAGGCTCATCGAATCCCCATCGTGCATTTGCCTAAGACCATCGACAACGACTACATGGGGATCGACTTCACCTTTGGCTATTTCACGGCAGCCGAGACGCTCGCGGCTGAGATTCGCAACTTGATCCACGACGCGGAGGCCGGCAATGCCTACTTCCTCACGGAAACGATGGGCCGCAGCGCAGGCTGGCTTGCCTACGGGGCCGCCATTGCCGGCGAAGCGAGTTTTGTCATCAGCGTCGAGGACATCGCAGGCGAGTTCGCTGAGAAAGAGGAATATCCCAACCCAAACGGCGGCCAACCGGAGACGCGCACGATCATGCGAGTCGACCGTGTTGTCGATCGGATTGTGAAAACCATGCTCGCTCGCGACAAGGAGGGTAAAGAATACGGCGTGATCGTTATGGCCGAGGGCTTAGCCGAGTACCTTCCGAAGCGGTTTCTCCAAGGAGTCTCGCGGGACGATCATGGACACATCTCGATCGCCGAAGTCAATCTAGGCCGCATGTTTGCGGGGCTTGTCGCGAAGGCGTACGAGCAAGCGACTGGCAAGAAACGCAAAGTCAACGGATTGCAGCTCGGCTACGAATCCCGTTGCGCGAAACCTCACGCGTTCGACGTGATGCTCGGCAGCCAGCTGGGCGTCGGCGCCTATCGGGCCCTTGTCGAGGAAAACCACAACGGCGTGATGGTCTCCGTCTCCGGCCAACTGGAATTGCACTACGTGCCCTTCGATAAACTCGTCAATCCCGAAACGCTCGTCACCGTGGTCCGCTACATTGAACCTGACAGCGACTTTCACCGCCTCGCGCGATTCCTGGAAACCTACGTGAATGGGTAGCGAAATCGAGTCGACGCCCCAATCCTCGGCGATCGATTCTCGTTCGCTGGTCGGACGAGGTGAAAGCCCCCAGTTCACCGGAAGTGGCCAACATCAGAGGACAAACAGCGTCGCCCCTCGGTCTTGACGCACCGCCCAAGGGGGGGGAAGATAGTTACACCTCCCAATTGTATCCCCCACGGCCCAACCCACATCCCGGAGAAGATCATGCGGAAACCCCGAAGCGGCTTTACTTTGGTGGAGCTCTTGGTTGTGATTGCCATCATCGGCATCTTGGTGGCTTTGTTGCTGCCTGCCGTTCAGGCGGCCAGGGAAGCGGCTCGACGCATGAGTTGCTCGAACAACCTCAAGCAGCTTGGCCTTGCCGTCCACCACTATCACGATTCTCACATCGCATTTCCGACGGCCGGGGACAACGGCCCGAACAATTGCTGTTCGCCGGATACCTATCGGATCGACCGGTACAACTGGCCGTTCCACATTCTCCCGTTCATTGAGCAAGACAAGGTCTACCAAATTGGCTTGAAGAATCGCGCGCAGCTCAGACGGACACCTGTTGCTGCTTTTTATTGCCCATCGCGTCGCGACGTCAGACTCTACCGGGGCGGGGCCAAGTCAGATTATGCAGGCAGCCGAGGCACAAGCAACAACGGCGTTTTCACACGGACTCGCACGAATTGGATCAAGTTCAAGTCCATACTCGACGGCACATCCAACACACTTATGTTCGGCGAGGCTCGCATTCACCGGGCGTACATGGAAAAAGGCCTAGCGGATTACTGGGCCGACAACGAGGCGTGTTACGTCTCGGGCTGGGCTGACGATGTCGTGCGAGCCACCAACGAAGTGCCCGAGAAGGACATTGTTCTGCCTTCGATTCACGGCAGTCTTGCACACAATCAATTCGGATCGTCTCACCCGGGCGGCATCGTGGCGACGCTAGCCGATGGATCGACGCGGACCATTGCCTACACAATAAACCTTCAGACGTTTCGTAATCTCGGCATGAGGAACGACAACAACCCGGGAACGTTGGAATGACCATGAAACTGAACTGCCTCTGCCTCTGTGCGTTACTGCTTTGCTCTATCGCTGGGTGCGGCGGGAAACCGTCTGCCGTCTTAACAGGCAAGATCATGTCGGGCGCAAGCCCGGTGGGGCACGCCGACGTCTATTTGGAGCACAAGACCGACCCCGAGGCGAAGTTCTTTGGGCTAACCTTGGACGATGGTGAAATTCAGATCGATGTTCGCGACGGCATTCAGCCAGGTTTCTACGACATCGTCGTCACGACTTACCAATTGAAAAATGGAAGCCCTCTTCCAGAAGGAGAAGAAGGCGAAGTTGCCAAGGAAGATGGGCTCGCCGTCAAACAGGAGTTCACTTTTAAACGCCAGCTTGAGATTGGGGCCAACGAGCTGAATTTGGATATCGAAAAAGCTGACGGGTAAAGGCGAGGCGCACTCAGAGAAGCAGAAGTGCTCAGTCGTTTTTTGCTCGGGAACTTCGTGCTGCTCAGGCGCCTCCTGCTATCTCGGCGAACAAGTCGCACCAGTCGATTCTCGAATGGTTGCGGTGCGGATCAATCGTCGTTCAGTCGACTTGAGAACGGACCCAACGTCTCTTCATAACTGGCGAATGCGAGGGTTCAGATGTCTCGACGCGGGCGGTTCTTTTTTCCAATCCCTGCTTCGGTTGTCGGCGGGCTGTTTCTTGCCACATTCGCGGTAGCTCAAGTGAAGCCGGCAAAGACACCGGCAACCGCAGATCCAGGGAAATCGGCTGCGTTCTATCGGCCTGATCAGATTCAGGTGATCCATTTGCAGGTAGGCGAGAGCGACCTCCGAAAGATGATCGCTAGTTTGCCTCGGCGCATTTATGTTCCGGCTGCTTTTCAGTGGGGCGATCAGAGGATCGAGAACGTTGGCGTTCGCTTCAAGGGCAATAGCTCGTCCAACCCGCGACAGAAACACAAGCGAAGTTTCCTGATCAAGTTCGCCGAGTTTGAGAAAGAGCGCACGTTCCTGGGCCTGCAACGAGTTGCACTCGACAACGGCGTGCAGTTTGGCAGTCTGTTCAGCGAGCAATTGATTACGGGCGTTCTCCGCGACCTGAACCTCAAAGCGCCGCGATGTAACTTCGCCAAGCTGTATTTGAACGGCGCGTACCAAGGCGTCTATACCAATGTTGAACGCATCGACTCTGTTTTTATCAAGAACAATTTTTCCCATCACGACGGCGCGCTCTACAAGAACGACGTGGGCGGCGTCGGCGCCAGCCTGGGACCGATTCCATCGGCGGAAGATCCACGGGCTCGAACGGCCTTGGCGTTCGAGCCAAAGTCGCCTTCCGCCCGAAAAGACGCGCGCGATGTGCGAGAGTTGATCGCCAGGATCAATCAGACCCCGGCCGATGAGTTTGCCGAGGTTATGGAGAAATCGATCGATCTGGACGCTTTTCTGCAAACCATGGCTGTGATGTTATTCTCGGGCGCGTTTGATCAACTCACTGGAGTGGGACCGCACAACTACTATCTGTACCGCGACCCGATGGATGAACGTTGGCATTACTTGCCCTGGGATCTGGATGTGGGGTTTGCCGACAACGCGTTTGGCCGCTTGCCTATCATCTCTGGCTGGAATGCAGCTTGGCCGCTAATCGGGAATTCGCCCTCTCCGCTGGTCGAACGGATTGTTGAGGATCCACAGTTGCTTGCCCGCTATCGCCGCCTGGCCGACTCGATCCTGGAAGAGTACTTTCATCCCAAAGTCATGTTGCCGAAGATCGATGCGTTACATCAGCGAATCCAGGACGACCTGGCTGACGATCCGTTTCCGCATCAGCGAGTAACGAACCGTGACGACCGAGACTACGACAGCATTATCGCTTCGATCAAGTCGTTTGTGCGGCAAAGATATGAAACGGCTCGAGCTCAGCTCGACAACCCTGGAACTCGACCACAAAACGCGAACAGCAATGGGAGCAAACGAAAGGATCCGCAACCCGGTCCGCCATCGCCCGACGCGCCCACTGGTTTGCGAATCGGCTCGTCGTCCGCTTCCTCAGTCACTCTGCAATGGATCGACAACGCAAAGGGAGAGGCTGCCCACATTGTGCAGCGAGCTGAAGGGGAGGCGGGGCAAGCGTTCCGCAATCGCATCGGCACGCCCGGTGCTGATATCGCGACCTTAACGGACCGCGGGCTCGCTCCCGGACAAGTCTATCGCTACCGAGTTTACGCGGTTCGCCCGTCCCCGACAGGGCCCCTGGGAACGGGCGTGTCCAACACGATCACTGTGCGATTGCCCGCCAAGTGAAATGGCGGCTCGCTCGACCAAGAGATAAACTGAGGTCCTTTCCGGCAATCTCTCTCCTGCAGCATGACCGATGCGGCTAGTTGAGGTGCCCGAAGCGGCGTCCCAGGGGAGGCAGCGACGATGAGAGACGCGGCGATAAGAGACAGTCGTCCACAGGGAAACATTCGCTACGACAACACCGGCCGCGTCGCCGTCGTGTCAGGCGGTTGTAACGGCATTGGGTGGGCGATATGCAACGCCTTCGTCCAATCGAACGCGGCTGGAGTCGTCTGCCTTGATATCGACGAAGCCGCCGCCAAAGACCTTCCGGACGGAGTCTCCTTTCGTCGCTGCGATACGTCTGATGAGGCCCAGTGTCGTGATGCGATAGCCTGGAGCGTCGAACGGTTTCAAGGCCTCGATGTACTGGTGAACAACGCGGCGATTCAGCCGAGCGAGTCATACGCCCCGATAGATGAGTTACCGGCGGACGTGTGGAATCGCTTGGTCGCGATCAACTTCTCGGGCTATACGTTCCTGGCTAAGCACGCGATTCAACAGATGCGGTTACAGCAGAGCGGCGTGGTCGTGAACATCGCCAGCGGTCAAGGACACCGCACGGCGAGAGAGGTCGGAACCTATGGCCCGATCAAGGCGGGCAACATCATGCAAGCTCGCCAATGGGGCGTTGAGTATGCGAGGCAGGGAATACGCGTTGTTTCCGTTTCCCCCGGCGCTATCGATACGGCGCTCGTCCGTGCAAGTTTGTCGAGGCAAGGAGGTGCAGCGGAAATCGAGAACAGACATCCGCTTGGAAGGCTAGGCCAACCCGAAGAAATTGCCAACGCCGTGCTCTGGCTGTCGAGTCAAGACGCCTCGTTCATCACGGCGACCGATTTGGAGGTCGATGGCGGCTTGGGCGCATTCGCTGCCTTTGCCAATCCATACAGCATGCAGAAGAGGGAATAACGACGGCGACGCACGTTGTCTGTTTCGCGCCGCTGAGAGCCGACGCGAGCTCGCACGGAAAGGGCGACCAACCTGAGACCAGCGCGCCAACGGGCGACTAGCCCAGCGTACCTTTGGTGCTGGGCACGCCGCTTTCGCGAGGGTCTTGCTCGACAGCCATTCGCAGAGCGCGAGCGGCGGCTTTGAAGATGCCTTCGCTAATGTGGTGGCTGTTGCGGCCGTGGTGCAGCATTACGTGAAAATTGCAGAGGGCGTTGGCTGCGGTCGCTTGCCAAAAATCCTCGACTAACTCGCTGTCGAAATCGCCGATCTTCTCGCTGGAAAACTGGGCCCCGAAGACCATTGCATAGCGGCCGCTCAGATCGAGGGCGATGGTGACCAAAGTCTCTTCCATGGGCAGAGTGAAGTGGCCGTAGCGGCGAATTCCTCGCTTGTCGCCTAGCGCCTGCTTGATCGCTTGCCCCAAACAGATTCCAACGTCTTCGACCGTGTGATGCTGATCGACGTGAAGGTCGCCAGCAGCCCGTACGCTCAGGTCGATCACCGCGTGTCGAGCAAACAGTTCGAGCATGTGGTCGAAGAATCCGATGCCGGTCTCAATATCGGCGTCGCCTGTGCCGTCCAGATTCAGCTTCAGTTGAATATTGGTTTCGGCGGTCTTGCGGTCGATTTCGGCAACGCGGCTTGTCATGGCGAAAGAAAACTCTGCAGGAGGGAAAGACAAACTTGATTCTGTTGCTCGTCGCCCACACTAATCCGCAGGCCGTCGCCCCAGTTTCCATAGTTCATGTATCGTACCAGAACACGTTCCTGTTTGAGCTTGAGATAGAGGGTTTCGGCAGACACGCTTGGGTGCTTGGCCCAAACGAAGTTGGCCTGTGAGGGAGTTACCGAAAATCCGAGTTGCGCCAGCCCTGATTCCAACTTGGCTCGGGTACTTCGGACCTTGGCGACATTTGCCTCCAGCCACGCCTGATCATCGATGGCCGCCGTCGCACCCGCGATCGACAGCGCGTCGCAGTTGTAGGAATCCTTGACTTTGTTGAGCTGTTCAATCACCTGTGGCTGTCCGATCAGAAACCCAAACCGCAGACCCGCCAACCCGTATGACTTGCTCAACGTGCGGCAGACCATGATCTTGGGATTCTGGGCGACGAGCGAGACGCAATTGAAATCGGCAAAGTCCGCGTAGGCTTCATCGATCAGCAGAGGGCAGGGGAGACGCTCGGCGAGGGCTAGTATCTCGTCGGCCGCGACCATCGTCCCGCTTGGGCTATTCGGGTTAGGCAAGAAAACAACCCGCACCGATCCGCCCGTCCCCGTTGATCCCGTCCCAGCCGACCCAAAGGCGGTGGGCAAACTCCAATCATTGTTGAAGGGAACTTCCTCCGCCTTTGCCCCCTGGATCGCCGCCAACGTCTTATAGAGCACATAGCTCGGGTGAGGCAATCGCAGACACTGCCCTTGTCCCACCATCGCCCTGGTGACGATGGTGAGGATGTCGTCACTGCCGTTGCCGCAGAGAATCCAATCTGCCCGGACGCCCAACACCTCCGCCGCCCGTTGCCGAAACGGCGTGGCGAGCGGATCGGGATAACGCATTAGGCCGCGCTCCAAACAAGCCTGGATCGCCGACGCGACGTTGGGGGACGGCGGGTAGGGATTTTCGTTCGTATTGAGTTTGATGAACTTGCCTGCTTGCGGCTGTTCGCCCGGCGTGTAGCCGGCCATCGCTTCAATCTCATCTCGAACCAAGGACATGGTCGTTTCCTTGCTGCTTGACTGCACTCAGGAGAGGCGAATGTCGATACTTTGGCGATGTGCGGTGAGGCCTTCCTTGTCGGCCATCCGCTGCACGTGCTCCGCGTCGGCTCGAAGCGCGTCCGCTGTGTACTCGATCACGCTGCCAGACCGCAGGAAGTCGTTCGCCGACAATCCGGAAGCCCACTTGGCGGTGCCGCCGGTGGGCAAAACGTGTGAAGGGCCCGCCACGTAATCGCCCAGTGCGACGGGTGAATAGTGCCCCAAGAATGCCGCCCCCGCGCTGGGGATCCTATCAACAAGTTGCTCAGGCGAAGCGGTGGCGATGTGAAGATGTTCCGGCGCAAGCGACTCGGTAATCACACACGCCTCCTCTTCATCGCGAACCAGGATCATGGCGGCAAACGCCTCAAGGCTCTGCACCGTTAAGCTACTTCGAGAGAGTTTCTCGACTTGTCGCTGCACCTCTAGGTAGGTCTTCTCCAGCACGTCTTCGTCCCAGCTGACCAGGATGCTGGCCCCCGGCGCATGTTCGGCTTGGGCGAGTAAGTCGGCTGCGACGAAGTCGGGGCGAGCCGACTCGTCGGCGATGACGATCACTTCACTGGGGCCGGCGATCGAGTCGATGTTAACTTGCCCAAAGACATATTTTTTGGCCAAGGCGACAAACAGGTTGCCTGGCCCAACGATCATGTCGACCTTAGGCGTCGTGCTTATTCCGTAGGCCATGGCGGCGACCGCGTGGGCGCCCCCCATGCGATAGACCTCGCGGATGCCGAGTTCCCAACAGACCGCAAGCATCTCGCCGTTGTAAGCGCCGAACTCAGTGGGCGGGGCAACGACGCAGATTTCCGGGACGCCGGCCGCCATGGCGGGCACCGCGGTCATGAGCACGGTGGAGGGGTAAGCCGCAGCCCCGCCCGGCACGCAGAGGCCGGCGCGAGGAACCGGCGTGTAGCGTTGCTTCAAGCGGACGCCTGGGCGAGGTGAAAGCGACACGTCTTTGTGCAAGATCGCATTCTGGAATTCAAGAATGCCGTCTCGAATGTAGCGAATCGAGTCGAGCAATTCTGGCGAAACCTGATTGTGGGCCTGCTCCATCACTTCCAGCGGCACGCGCAATTGGTCAGCTTCCAAGTCAGCTCCGTCCAGCAAGCTTCCATACTTCAACACAGCCTCGGTTCCATCCCGCTTCACCGTTTCGCAGATTCGCTCTACGACTTGCTGGGGCGACAGGGGTTCGCCAAAAGTCTCGATAGTCCGCTGCCGCCCTTGTTCGCTGACGACATTCCCCTGAGGGCTCAACTTCTCCCGCAGTTCGCCCAGCCGAGACTCGACGTCATGGGCTCGCGTGTTGATCCACTGAAGTTCGATTTCAGACATGGACGACGGACCTAGTATTGAGTGCCTGGGTTACTGGCGACGAGACGCCCAGAAGCCAAGTCGGCGGCGGTGGCTTTCATGATCTCGGCCGCTTGTTCAGCCTGCTCGGCGGAGACATCGAGATGCGTCACCATCCGCACATCGTATTGTCCGATCGCCAAGCAGCGGACGCCTCGCTTTTCAAGCGAGCCGGCGAACTCGGCGGGCGTACTGATCGAGGGGTCCACGGTGAAGATGATGATGTTGGTTTCGACCTTATCCTGCCGCAAGTGAAGGCCTTCGACCGCGTCAACCGCATCGGCCAAGATCCGCGCGTTCGCGTGGTCCTCGGCGAGACGTTGGCGATGATGCTGCATGCCGAAGAGCGCGCCCGCGGCGATTACGCCAGCTTGCCGCATCCCGCCGCCAAACAACTTGCGGTGGCGACGCGCTTCGAGGATCAGATCCTTGGGCCCAGCGAGCGCAGATCCAACCGGGGCTCCGAGTCCCTTGCTGAAACAGACGCTAACCGTGTCGAAGTGGCTTGCCCATTGCCTGGCGTCGATCCCGCTGGCGGCCACTGCGTTAAAAAGCCGAGCGCCGTCGAGGTGGGTTCGCAGGCCGTTGTCTCTAGCCCACTGTGTAATCGCCGTCACGTTTTCGTAAGGCTGGACGCGGCCGCCGCCTCGGTTATGGGTATTCTCCAGGCAGACCATTCGCGTGCGGACGAGATGCTCGTTTCGCGGGCGAATGAGTCCCTTGAGCTGGTCGACATGAAGAACGCTGTGCTCGCCTTCGACGGTCTTCGCCACCACACCGCTCAACTGGGCAAAGGCGGCCTGCTCGTAGTTGTAAATATGGCAGCCCGCTTCACAAATGAACTCATCTCCCGGCTTGCAATGCACGCGCACGGCAATTTGATTGGTCATCGAGCCTGAGGGCATAAACAGTGAGGTTTCTTTGCCAAGCACTTCAGCCGTGTAGTCTTGAAGGGCTTCCACTGTCGGATCCATGTCGATCACATCGTCCCCAACCTCGCAGCTGGCGATCGCCTCGCGCATCGCTGGGCCGGGTTGCGTGACCGTGTCACTGCGAAGATCAATAGGTGGGGTCATGACGGATTAACCGTATCGGCGCCTGGGGAATGGAGTTAACGCATTGGGAATCCTCTATCGTAGACCGCTGGCGCCCTCGAGTCGATGCGGCAGGGCGAGGGTGAATCCGGGGAGAAAACGATGTCAACTCGGACTCGGACCGGGTTTTTGCAGGCGATAATCGACGCCAGCAATCGAATCGTCTTGTCGAAAACCAATTGTCGCAAATTCACGGCAGGCGAAATCGTTGACGCAAGATTCGTTCTCAAGCAGAATCGGACGACCGTTTCTCCCCCACGATGACTAGAGGGATTCCCATGGCGACAGGTTCATATCAGCCGGCGAAGCAGCGAGATTCCGTGGATCATGTGGAGGCGATTCAGTTCGTTTTTGAAAATCCGAATTGGATAATGAACCTGGTCTGGGTCGGTCTTTGCATGCTTGTCCCCTTGGTCGGGCCGTTGGTGTTGCATGGGTATCAGTTTGCCATCATCGAGTCGCTTCACCTACGTCCGGAGTCAAAGTATCCCGACTTCGATTTCGACAAACTGGGTGAGTATCTGCTCACGGGAGCATGGGTGTTTCTCGCTACGCTCGTTATCGGCCTGATCTTTGGCCTCTTTGCCGGCGCGCTGGCGGCCATCATGGTCGTTGGGCTGGCGATTGCCGGCGCGGCAGGGGGCGAAGACGGCGCCGGCGTGGCGATGATGATCATCATGCCGCCGGCCGTTATTGTGGGCGTCGTTGTTTATTTTGGGACGTTGATGATGATGGTTCCCCTCATCCTCCGTGTTGGACTGACCCGCAGTATCAACGAGGTGTTGAATTTCAAATTCGCCTGGCAATTCGTCAAGAACACCTGGGCGCAAATTCTCATCAGCGGCGTTATCTTTGTCGTCGCCGTGGCGGCGCTCGAGTTAATCGGGCTTCTAATGTTCTGCGTGGGCGTGATCTTTACCGTCGGGCTGGGCATGTTGATGCAAGCCCATTTGGGGATGCAATTGTACGAAGTCCACTTGGCTCGTGGGGGCGACGCAATTCCGATGGAGCCGCAAGGCAAGTGATCGAGATCAGGACTTGGCCGCCAAGAGCAACCAAACTCCCAACAGCGCGCTAGATTCCGGACAGTCGCGTCGCCTCGACCACGCGCTCGAGAGCGATGACGTAAGCGGCTGTTCGCAGACTCACATCGCGTTGTTGCGCCTCCTGCCAGACGTTCTCAAATGCATCGGAGAGAACGTGGTCCAATTCCTGCCGGACTCGATTGAGGCCCCAACTGTAGTACTGCAGATTTTGCACCCACTCAAAGTAGCTCACGGTCACACCGCCCGAGTTGGCGAGAATATCGGGGAGCACAACGACGCCGTTCTCGTGCAGCACCTTGTCGGCGTCCGGCTCAATCGGGCCGTTGGCGGCCTCAATAATTACGCGGGCACGAACGTCGCCTACGTTGTCAGCGTGGATCACGCCTCCAATCGCTGCGGGCACAAGCACGTCGACGTCGAGCCCAAGCAGGGCCTCGTTGGAGATCCGCTCTGCGCCGTCGTACCCCTGCAGGCTTAACTTGTTATCTAGCGAGTAGCTGAGGGCCTGCGGAATATCAATCCCCTGGGGGGCGTAGTAGGCGCCCGAGACGTCGCTGATGGCGAGCACTTTGAATTCCGACTCATGCATGAACTTAGCTGCGTGGGTGCCCACGTTACCGAAGCCTTGAATCGCCACCGTCGTGTCCATCGGGCGTTCGCCGAGTCGGTTGAGCAGCTTGAAAGCCAGAATGCCAACGCCTCGGCCAGTCGCCTCTTCTCGGCCCTTTGCGCCATAGGACTCGACCGGCTTGCCCGTAATGCAGGCCGGGTTAAAGCCGTGGTATTTTTCCCACTGATTTCGCATCCAAGCCATGACTTCGGCGTCTGTCCCCATGTCAGGCGCCGGAATATCGGTATGGGGACCGATCACGTCGTGGATGCCGTCCGTAAATTTTCTCGCGATGCGTTCGAGTTCACGGCGAGAGAGATTGTGGGGATTGACGGCCACGCCTCCCTTGGCGCCGCCGTAGGGAATGTTCACGACCGCCGTCTTCCAGGTCATGAGCGTAGCCAGTGCGCGAACCTCGTCGAGATCGACATGATGGTGAAACCTCAGCCCGCCTTTCATGGGCCCCCGCGAGTTGTCGTGTTGCACGCGATACCCGATCAGGGTCTCCAGGCGGCTGTCATCCATTTCCACGGCGATTTGAACCTGGACTTCGCGTTTGGGTGTCAGCAACAGCTTGCGAATTCGCTCGTTGTAATCCAACTCCTCGGCCGCGCGATCAAAATACTGCTTTGTTGCTTCGGAAGCCTTCATGTTCCACGTACCTGCAATGTAGACCTGACCAGAATGAAGCCGAACGGAGTGGAGTGAGATCGCCGGTAGCCGCCTTGGCCCCTCGGGTGGGCGATCCATCAGAATTCGCAGGGCCAGGTGCGATCGGCCTTAACCGGGCGCGAATTTTCACCTTCTTCGACGGCCAGCGGTCAATATTTTGAACCTGAAACGACGAATAGCACAACAGCAAAATCGCAACCCAACGGGGATTGACCTGCGCCGTTGGACCGGTTCGGTCGGTCCTGAACTCCGCCGAGTTGCGGACGTTGCTCTGGAAATGCCTGTTGTTTGGCGCCGATCGGAAACGCAGCAATTAGCCCAGCCGGAAACGCCTTTGCGAAGACTCGCTATCGACTAGAATGGGAGTAACCTCCGTCGCTCAGCCGTTCCCGTGTGGCGCCCGGCCCCCAATCTGGACACTCCTCGAATCAGAAACTGCCGATGTCTGTCAACATAGACCAGTTTTGGAATCTCATTGCCCAGAGCCGCCTCCTTGATGCGGCCCAGATCCAACATTACCAAGCTGCGTTTCTGCAGTCGAACCCTGGTTCGGCAGCCGATCCAGGTCGCGTCTCGAGTTGGCTGATTGAGCAAAATGCGCTCAGCCAATATCAGATAAAGGTGCTCTTGGCGGGCAAGTCGGGCCCGTTTTTCTTCGGAGATTACCGGGTCTACGACCGTATTGACAGCGGGCGATTACAGGGACGGTTTCGCGCGGTCCACCAACCGACTGGCCACCCCGTGATTCTCGAGTTCCTGACTGGCCCCGCGGCCCAAGGCGGGGCGGCTTGGAATCAGGCGGTGCGGCGAGTCCAGGCGGCGTCCGCCAACCCCCATGCCAACCTGGCTCGCCCCCACGAAGTCGTCGACCTGACCACCCACAAGTTCTTGGTCAAGGAGGATCTGCGGGGCCAGACGCTGGAGGAGCGCCTGCTTTCCGGTCCGCTCGCCATTCCCGAATCGTGCGCTTTGATTCGACAAGCGGCTCTGGGCGCGGCGCACTTGCACGGGATGGGAACGGCCCACGGCGATATCCGCCCTGGCAACATGTGGCTCACCGAAAATGGCCACGTCAAATTGATGCACTCGCCGCTCGACGACCTGACGGCGCTCACACCAGAGCGAGCCGACTATGCCGCGCCTGAATTGGCGAACCCGGGCGCGTTGCCGACTTCGGCGACCGATGTCTATGCCGTGGGCTGTACGCTGTATCAGTCGATTGTCGGCAAGCCGCCGTTTGACGGGGGCGATATTGGCGCCAAGATGAGACGCCAAGCCAACGAGGCCATTCAGCCGCTGGAGAATTTTGGCGTTCCCAAACCGCTGGCTGACGCCGTGATGTACATGATGGCCAAGAACATCGCCGTGCGAACTCCGTCCATGCAACACGTGCTCGACCAATTGGCGGCCTACATGGGCGCCTCGGCGCAATCGCCGCCCCAGCCCCTTCCCAGCCAAGAAACCTATCTGGCCCATTTGAGGCAGAAACGCGAGACGAGCCCGGCAGTCGCCGCGGCTGTGAGTACGCCTGTGGTGGCGATGGCCCAGTCTCCAGGGCCCGCAATCTCGATTGCCACCGATTCCGAAGAAGGAGTCTCGCTCGCAGAGAAAAGAGTGGCCGCTGGAAAGAGAGGCCTGCCCCTCGGGTGGATTGCGGGTGGACTCGTCGCCGCCGGAGTGCTCATCGCCCTCCTGATCATGGCGCTGAGCGGAGACACTGGCTCAGGCGACGGCGGGGTCGCTCAGAACGGAAACCCCAGTGAGTCCGACCCCAATGCGGCCTCGAATTCAGGCGAAAATCCGGACGGAACCGACAGCGGATCATCCGGCGTTGATGAGGGCGAGGCTAAGAATGGACCAACGTCCGAAACCGCCGAGCAGGGCCTGCCTGACGATGGCAAGATGCTGTGGGTCTCGCCCACCGCTGGTGAGAATATTTCTTTCGATTACCTGCCCCCAGGAGGACAGATCTTTGTCGTTGTTCGGCCAGCGGACTTGCTGAATTCAAGCGGCGCCGAATCCCTGAAAGCGCTTGACAGCGCGCTGCAAAATCAATCGTACCGAGAGCAATGGGAGAAACGAGCCGGCGTCAAGCTGCAAGAGATCGAACAGCTGATCATTAGCTACCACGGGAACGACAGTCGATACCCGCGGACGAACTTCATGGTCAAATTGAAGGCGCCCAAGCCGGTCACCGACCTGGTAAGCGCCTGGGGCGCGGGCAGCGCCTTGAAGACCGATGGAAGCGACTATTACAAAAAAGGCGACTACTGCTTCTTCCCCGTGGCGGATGGGAGCCGGTTTTTGATGGGAGCGGAAGAGGACGTCAAGGAGAGTGCATCACGAGGCGGATCGCCGCCGGCCATTCGCCGCGCAGTCGAACAGCTGCGGAAGGTCTCTGATGCGACGCGACACGTGACGGTCTTCTTCAGCCCCAATTTCTTCTCGGGCGATGGCTTGCCGCTTTTTGAAGGCGTTGCGAAACGCGCTCGCGAGCCGCTCTACTGGATGCTCGGCGACTCACTCGAAGCGGGCATCGTCAGCTTTCATTTTGACGATGGCGCGGCCTACGGCGAAGTGCGGTTGGTCAGCGAGAGCAGCACCGATCCGCGACAACTGGCCAGGCAACTTCAGAGCCGACTTGCCGACATCCACTACCAGATGAAAGAGTACGTCTCGTTTAAACTTGACCCACCGGACTACTGGAGGCGGATCGCATTCGGCCTGCCTGACATGGTCAAGTTTCTTCACGGCCAGAGTCGAGTCGGCGCGGAAGATGGGCACGCCGTATTGAACTTCTACGTGCCGTCCAAGGCCGCCCCGAACCTGACATTCGGAGGCGCAATGCTGATGCAGTCCGCGCCCTCGCGACGGGCTGTCGCCGCGACTCCTGAACCAGTCGGCCCAAAGACATTTCAAGAATTGCTCGCCAAACCGGCGAGCATGTCGTTTGACCAACAATCGTTGGAATTCGCAATGCGCGACATTTCCAATGACATTAACGAAGCTAATCCCAACTTGCCTTTCTCCTTCTCCATCAAAATCGACGGAAAGCAACTGGAACTCAATGGGATCACGCGAAATCAACAGGTGATCGGATTCAGCGTGGAAGCCAAGCCGCTTTCCGAAATGCTCACCAAACTGGTGATGAAGGCCAACCCGATTGGGACGGTCAAGGAGCCAAACGAGTTGGATCAGAAACTCGTTTGGGTTATCACCGATGATCCCGAAAAAGCGGGCCAGAAGATGATCCTAGTCACCACTCGTAATGGCGTGGCGACAGACAGTCTCACGCTGCCCAAAGTATTCGTGCCCTGACGATTTGGCCGTTCGACCCTTGGGCCGCAAAACCGCTACCTCTGCTGCAACGCATGGGACCCGGAACCGATCACCAACCCCATCGGGCTGATCGGCGAAATCGTTGACACCCGTACCGATAAAGCCAGTACAATGAACTCGTCGCTGTCGACTGCATGAGACGACCGTTTGCCGCGAGCCTTGAGTGTCAACATTCTCTATCCAATGCGCGACCTGCCAAGCCACGCTGAATGTCCGCGACGCGGCCCTGATCGGCCAAATTCTAGCTTGCCCAAAATGCCAGAGCATGGTGATGGTAGAGGCCCCCG
>CAZWOU010000024.1:25460-32177 GCA_964635375.1 uncultured Pirellulaceae bacterium
CGTCGCAGAGGACGTTGGGCCTGAGGATGACGCCCAAAAGGATGATGCGCCGGGGAAAAATGACGGTTCCAATGGCGCGAAGGCTGGCCAAGCCGCCGGCGCGAAGGGCACGGCCGACCAGCCACTGGAAGGGAAAAAACGCCCAGCGCCCCACCCACACTACGATAGCAATGCCGACACCAAACCGATGGCGGTCCCCGCGGAGGGTGAATTCTCCCAACACGAATCGCCAGTCTTGCCGACCTCGGATTGGTCGTCGTCCGAAGCCCAGAAGATGAAGCGAATTCTGCTGCTCAGCGGACTTGGCGTTGGCGCAGTCGTTATTGCAGTTGCTCTCGGCGGATTCTGGCTCTCCCAATCTCGCTCGGTCGCCGCAGCCGACAAGGGGACGGCGGAGGCCGATGACCCCAACCCTGGCAGCCCGCCCCCAACTGCGATCCCTGATGACCAGGACCAGGCCGCGGACACCGCCGAGTCAGACGGCACGGACTCCACAGGCACTGACGCAACAGGTGCTGATGCAACGGGCACAGACTCCACAGGTACTGACGCCACAGGTACTGACGCCACAGGCACTGATGCGACGGGCACTGATGCGACGGGCACTGATGCGACGGGCACAACAGACGCGGCGCCGAAGGCCACGGGCGAAGACTCGGCGGATAAGCCAGCGGATGGTGCGGAGTCGTTCGATCCGGAGCCGAGCTCGCAAAAGCCGGTCGATGGCGACGCCGACGCGGCAGATCTTACAAAGAGTTTGCGAAAACTTGAATCGTTGCTCGCTCTTGACGAGGAGGATGCCGAGCCACGGACGGAATCGCCATTGACCGCGATCAAACAGCCGATTGTGTTGGCGCCGAAGCCAGCCGCACGCAACGTCGATATCGACGTGCAACTGCGTCGCCCGGTCGCGTCGGTCGAATTCGAAAACGTGCCGCTCGTGGGCTTCATCCGGTTCATCAGCAAGATGAGCACGATTCCAATCTCACTGGATCCGATCGCGCTGCAGGCCAAGGGCCTAACTGGGATGACGCCCGTCGCTGTCCGGCAAGAAGACACAACGGTGGGCGCAGTGCTTGAATCCGTGTTGGCGCCGCAGGGACTTGTGCTCGCGCGGGGAAAGAACCACCTGCGTGTTGAATTGGCGAAGGCTGCCCCGAGCAGGCTCGATGTATCCGATTTACTCACGGACAGCTCTTTGAAACTGGGCCAAGTGGCCAACTGGCTGAACCCTTTGCTGGAGAGCAAGTCGAGTCAGGGCGACGGCAGCGAGGGCGGGCTGACAGTGGAAGGCCAGATCTTCGTCATTGACGGCCACCCCAACCTACACTTCGAAACAAAACGGTTCTTGGATCGCCTCCGGTTCGCCCGCGGATTGGAGGGGAGACACGGCATTCCCGCGAACCTGCTTGAATTGGAGTTGACGACTCAACCCGCGAAGTTGGAACAACGGGTCTCAGCGAATTTCCGTATTCCCGCCGCCTTCACTGACGTACTCGACCATTTGGCCCAAGCAGCCGAAGTCGACTTACTGGTGGACTGGGAGTCGGCGACTGCTGTCGGCTGGAACCCAGACGGTCTTGCTCGCCTGAACGTGGAAGACGTTCCGCTCAGCGAAGCCCTGACCCAGTTGCTCGAGCCAATGGAGTTGAGTTACCGGCTGGTCGCGCCTGACACAATACAAATCGTCTCGCTCGATCGAGCCGCCGCCACTGAGCGAGTGTTCTTTCATCCTGCTAGTGGAGCCTTGGAGATTCTGGACGGCGATGAGGCAAGCCTGGTCACTCTGCTTCAAGCCACTCTCGGCGCTGCGCGTTTTCGACCGAACGGATCGATCAGCGTTTTCGTGGAACCAGATAGTAAACGACTGATCACCTACGCCTCTCCCAGGGACCATGCGGCCATTCTCAAGCTGTTGGAGAAGACCGGCGCCGGCCGCTAGTCGAGACAATGCACAAACGAGCAACCAGAGCGTCTCACGCGTTCAAGTGCTTGTCGAAGAATGCAAAGGCTTTGCGGTAGGCATCGTTGACATGCTTGGGATTAGCGCCCGCGAGGCCGTGTTCGCCGTTGGGAACGCTTTGCAGTTGATACTCGACGCGATGCTGTTTGAACTGTTCCGCCATCATCGTCGATTGTTGATGCGGCACGTCGGTATCGAGAGTTCCGTGAATCATGGCCGTTGGCGGGTAGTTGGCGTCGACGTTCTTGACGGCCATGTATGGGTCGAACTTGCTCGCTTCCTTGTTCGGATCCCAATTGGAAACCGCCGTCGGCCAGGTTCCCGTTTGCCGACAATACTGGTAGAAAGCTCCGCCATTTCCCTTTCGTTCGCGCGAATCGGAAATGGGCGGCCCGGCCACTTGTTGGTAGGCCTGTTCGCGGCCCATCTTGCTTCGATGCCGAGCGTGCGGGCTCGGTTTGCTGTACCAATCTCCGACTAAGTCGCCGTATCCCCAGAGCGAAAGAAGCACCTTCGGCCTTGGCTTGGCGCGAAACCCGGAGGTCAGCGTCATGTACCCGCCCGCCGATCCGCCTGAGACTCCGATCCGTTTCGGGTCGATGCCAAAACGCTCGGGCCCCACTCGATTGAGCCATGCGAATGCATCTTCCAAGTCGCTAATAATCTCCGGCAACTTGGTTTCCGGCGCCAGGCGATAGTCAATTGACACCAACACATAGCCGGAGTCGAAAGCGTGTTTCCTAACTCGTCCGCTGACGCCGGCGCGATGCCCGTTGATCAGGGCGCCGCCGTGAATCCAAACCATCGCCGGTCGAACTTGGTCGTCGCCGTAGCGATACACGTCGGCCTTGATATCCAGATCGCCGACTCGTTTGTACGTGTGAGTTTCCAAGCGGGGCCCCTTGCTCTGGGGCGCGGCAGAAGCGGGACGAGCGAGGCCGGCGGCCGCGGCAACACCGTATTGGATCAAGCGACGTCTGGTGAGTCTATTTCGCATTTCTCAATCCTCGTCTTGGGCTGGGTAGGCGCCGTCGATGGCTCGATCGCCTTACTTCTAGTTCATGCGTTGCCAGGACCGCGGTTGTCCCTGTTCAGCGGCCGTTACTTGGCGCCGCTCGCCAACACTCTGGCGGTGGCGTTCACGATCGCTTGCGACGTAATCGTGGCCCCGCTTGTCGCGTCGATTCCCCGAACCCCCTGCGAGTCCTGAATGCTCTTCGTCGTGTCCCTGATCGCCGAATAAAACTGTTTTTCGCGATGCTTGATCACCCTGACTGAAGTAATCTTCCCGTCGGCAACTTGGACTTCCACGTCGATGTTGCCCACAAAGCCCACGGCGCTGCCGCGATAGACCCCGGAGGCGACCCGCCTGACGTCCGCCCGATCGGCCAGTTGAATCGCATCGATGCTGTCTTTCGCCCTCGCCCTGCTCGCCTTCTCGTGGTTCTTTTGACTGTTTGCAGTGCCCTCGAGGACTTTCTGGTAGTAGCTTATCGCCTCTCTCATTCGCCCCGCACTTCGCAAGGCGTCGGCCGCCAACAGAAAAGCGTTCGTCTTCTGCCGAGGCATTCGGACCGCTTTGGCAAGTTGTACCGCGCGGTCGACTTGCCCCATGTCGCCGAGCAGTTTGATTGAACTGATAGGTAGAGTCCTCGATCGCAGCATCTCCTCAGCCATGGAGCGGCTCCCCATCCTCCAATAAGCTTCAGCCAACAGGATGCCATTTGGACCGGCAATATGCGTTCCCGATTTGCGCCACCAATAGGCGGCTCGTGGATAGTCCTGAAACAGGCTGAAGTACATCTTTCCGAGCGTGTTCATGTCCCGTTCAAGCAATCGGCGGTCGCCCTTGTGAAGCGCCATGCATTGGTGAACCAACTTGACGCCTGAGCGCCACCGATTTGGGTTGGGGTTCACGATATCCCAAATGTATTGCCCCACGTTCTTCTGATTGTTCCAGCCTTTGGGCGGCTTCAACGGCCATGCCATGTCCAACGATCTGGGAAAATTCGTCTCTGAGGAATCAAACCAATCGGGCTTAGTAGGACCAACGTCCGCGATGAGGCGCTCAATCTGCGCTTTGGATTTCCCCCGAGTTGTGCTCCGCCTGCTCGGCGACGAGCCCTCCGCCTCAGTGCCCGGTTTCGTCAGGAGGTGGCGCTTTCCGCCCATCGTGACAGCCCGCACGGCGCCAAACTTGTACGTGCGAACAAAATCGCGGCCACCGATCTTGTACTGAAAATCGAACTCCTTTTCCGCCTTCCGAATCGAAACTACTTTTCCTTGCAACTTCCGCCCAGTGATGAATTCGACGAGGTCGTCCTCCCCCTGAACGGCGTTGGCGTTGATGGCAAGCAGAGACGCGAACAGGCATGCCAGGGAGAGCTGGCTCAAAACGGCCTAAAGATGAACCAGCTGGTTTCGCCCAAACGCCATGCTCATTTCCTCATCAAGCGGAGTGTTCTGCCTCAATCGTACCCGTTTGCGGGCTCGATCTCCACATAATTGGGCCCCCATCCTATTTGCCGCACACCGCCCAATACCACAACCGACGGCGACGCCGTGCCGCGCCAGGCGAAAGCCTGACTGCAGTGCCGCTCGCCAGTTGAACCGCCCAGCGGTGATTATTGTGGCGACTGCGGCGGCCAATCCGTGGCCTCCCTGCGGAAATATGTCGAGATGGGGCGCGAGTGATCGAAGGAAAGCCGTGGACGAATCCGCAAATATCGCAATAATGATCCTAGGGGAGCTAGAAGTCGGACCTCTCATGTCTGAGACCGACAGTTGTGGGCGATCTGTTTCGCGAAGCGGCGTAGACAAATTCAGTCGACGAGGAGAAGGCGATGCTAGTTCATCCAACCAGCGGGACGGAAGTTGGGAAATTCCGAGCGAGTGAATCGAAACTCAGAACCACTCGCCTGCGTTGTCTTGGCCTCGTGCTCGCGGCATGCTGTTTTGCCTTGCCGGCAAGCAGTCTGTTCGCCCAACACCGACTGAGCCATCGACTGGGAATTCGCACCCACCTTCATCACCACGGCGCCAGCCACCTGCGCAGCAGCGTCCACGGCATCCATCGAGGGTACAGCCTGCATCGCGGGCATGTGAGGCACTCTGGCGTGCTGAGTTATCGCTCACCATTGACCTACGCCAACCATTACTCGCGGATCCCAATCACAGGGTATCGCGCGGCTTCGCCCTATTACCGTCGTGGGCCGAGCACGGTCAGCAGCTACTTCTACTCCCTGCCAACGTATCGATCAACTCACTATCACTACAGCTACCCTCGCTATCGATACTACCCAATCCACTATCGGCGATACCCGATTTATGCGCCGACGTATTGCCCAACATTTGGTTACTCGTCCTTTGGGTTCAGCATTTCCGGACTCTCGCCAACGGTCTTGAGCCCGCCTGTCCGAATCACCAGCGGCGCCACTCTGGCTTCGAGTTTACTGGCATCCACACCTGGGAGAGGAATCACTCCGGCGACGGCGATTTCCACGATGCGTACAGCAACGCCAACAGAGCGAACTCCACTGCTTCGCTCCGCTGGAGACTCGTACTTCTCGGCGGGCCGATATCTTGAGGCAGTGGCCAGTTACACCACGGCCGTCGAGTCGGCGCCGACCGAAAGTGAAAGCCTGTTCCGCCTGGGACACGCCCTGACCGCCGCGGGCGAGTACGAATCGTCAGCCCGCGCGTTTAAGGCAGCTCTTTCCCTGTCGCCCGACTTAGAGCGGAGTCGCTTCCATCTCGGCGATTTTTATGGGTCGGCTTTTGCTGACAAGGAACGCCATTTGGAGCAATTGGCGGAGCATGCGTTGAGCCATTCACGTGACGCCAACGCCTATTTCCTGGTTGGGCTATTCCTCAAATACGACGGGCAGCACAGCCGGGCGACCAAGTTTTTTGAACGTGCGGTCAGCCTGGACAGCGACGCGGCGTTCGCCCGCCAGATGCTCACCACGCCCGTCAGTCTTGCTCCCAGCGAGACCTAGGTTTCAGGAATAAGTTGCAGAATCCGCGCGATGACGACCGATAGAGACAACGAGGCTTTGTAGCTTCATTTCTCTACCTCTCGGGTCTCACGATGTGGTGTGGAGATTGCCAGCAAGACGTTCCAGGAGTTGCCCGACCGGGTGGCCGCGGAGCGATTGTCTGCCCACGTTGCGCCTCCCCGCTGCTGCTCACCACCGATTATCACTCGCCTCGTCGCCGAGCCCAAAAGCAGCCTGGCCCCGCTGATCTTGCTCCCACAGATCTTGCTCCCACTGATCTTGATCCCGCAGATTTTGACCGCCCACGCCAGCAGGGGTCGCTCGACCCGAGCGGCAAGCAGGGCGAGATACACCTCTCCGATCACATTGCCGCGTACAACCGCCCGTTAGGCAACTCGGCTGAAACAAAACCGATTGCCAACGAGCCGATTCCCCAAGACTCCGCTCCCCAGCATGCCGGTCCGGCTGCAGGGCCCGCCAGTACGGTTAGGCGGAAGCAGGCGCCCCAGCAGCAGGCGCTGGATACGCCGATCTTTGAGGTCGATGACTCGATGCCGTCATTTGACGACATTTGGGACACGCAAGCTTGGGACGAGGTGAGCGAGGGCGCAGACGAACTACTGCGAGCCATTGGCGCCACGCGGACCGAGTCAAAACGCCGCGTCGATGAACCGCACGCTGCGCGACGCCCGCACATTAGCCCTCCCCTAGAACAGTCCGAGCCAGCAGAGCATGACGGGGGCTTCTTCGCCTCGC
>CAZWOU010000024.1:32187-55656 GCA_964635375.1 uncultured Pirellulaceae bacterium
CCTACTTTTTGGCGGCCTAACGCTGACGGCGGGAGCTGTCGTGTTGGCCTGGGGACAGACCGAAACCTTCGCGGCCTGGCGAGTTGCAGGGATCGTGGCGGGCGCGATCGGACAACTGGTCGTCATCATCGGACTCTGCGGAATCCTGATGTCACTTTGGCAAGCCAACCGCACGACGCGGAAGACGCTATCTGAGCTCGATTCGCGGATTCAGAACATCCAGCGCAACTCGCATCCGAGCGACGATCTCGATGACGCCGCGGCCCGCTCTTTCTATTCCCACTACGGCGGCGGAGCCAACTCACGAACGCTGATGGCCGATCTTCAGGGGCAGATGAAGTTGCTCGCCCAGCGCATCCGAGACGACGAGCGCGCGGCTTGAGCGGGAGCGGCTTGAGCGAGAACTTGGGCGGGAGCGGCTGACACGGCTAATAGGGGCGCGGCGTGACTCGGCCTTGCACGCGGTAGGGAAGTCCCTGAATTCGCAAGAACCCCTCGGCGTCGGTTTGGTTGTACGATCCACCGCCCTCCATTGTGGCAATGCCCTCATCGTAAAGGCTGTTGGGGCTTTCGCGCCCGTCGACCATGATGTTGCCTTTGTAGAGCTTCAACTTGACTCGGCCAGTCACATGTTTTTGGGCGTCGGCGATGAACGCCAACAGGGCATCCATTTTGGCCGCATACCAATAGCCGTAGTAAACGGCTTCGGCGACGTCGGCGGAGAGGCTATCTCGCAGATGGGTCAGGTCGCGGTCCATCGTCAGTTGTTCGACAACGCGATGGGCGTCGTACAGAATCGTCATGCCCGGCGCCTCGTACACGCCCCGGCTCTTCATGCCCACAAAGCGGTTCTCGACCATGTCGATTCGGCCGATACCGTTGCGACCCCCGATTTCATTGAGGGCCTTGACGACTTCCAAGGCTGACATCGCGTTGTCGTTTACAGCGACCGGCAGACCCTTCTCGAAATCAATCGTGAGGCTTTCGGATTCATTAGGCGCTTCCTGGGGAGAAACGGTCATGCCAAACTCAACCAACTCCACGCCATTGACATTCAAGTCTTCCAGGTCGCCCGCTTCGTAACTGATGTGGAGACAGTTCTCGTCGGAACTATAGGGTTTGGCGACCGAGGCCTTCACGGGAATATTGCGTTCCTCGCAATAGGCGATCATCTCCGTCCGTCCAGGAAACGCCTGGCGAAACTCTTCATCGCGCCAGGGGGCGATCAGCTGGACTGACGGATTCAGCGCTTCGGCGGCGAGTTGGAATCGGCATTGATCATTGCCCTTGCCCGTGGCGCCGTGAGCATAGGCGTCCGCGCCGACTTCTCGAGCGACCTCCAGGCAGACCTTCGAGATCAGCGGGCGGGCAATGGATGTACCCAGCAGGTAGATGCCTTCGTACTTGGCCTGCCATTGTAAGACGGGGAAGGCGAAGTCACGACAGAGTTCCTCTTGCACGTCGATGATTTGCGAACTCGCGGCGCCGATGTCTCGGGCTTTTTGCAGAATCTCCTCGCGGTCCTCGCAGGGCTGTCCCAAGTCGACGTACACGGCGTGAACTTCGTAACCCTTGTCTTGCAGCCATCCGAGAATCACCGAAGTGTCGAGGCCGCCGGAGTAAGCCAGTACGCAACTTGGCATCGTATTAACCTCTTCGTGGAGACATGGGTGGACGCGGAAACGCCCGTCGCATTGGACAGGCGATCTATTCTCACCCTGACGCTGGTTTTCGCAAGGTGGCTGAGCCGGGGAGAAGGGCAATGGCCGGGCGGGCGGGGCCGCTTCGGGGCTCAAGTCCACGATAAATCGAGCCAGGCTGTCGTAGTGCTGGATTCCTGGCGCCGTTGGCCGCTACAATGGCAAGGTCAAGCGCCGACCCGGCTATCGACTCGCAAGCCACTTCATGACGAGACCAGGAAAGATCGGTGATTTGACATGTACTTGATGGAAAACCCTGTCCTCCAGCGCGAGCTGTTGGTCAACTTGCGGATGCCGCGAGCATTCGTGCTGCTCTTGCTCTACCAGGTGCTGCTCGCCATTCTGGTCTATTTCGCCTGGCCGCAAGAAACTCGGCTCGATCTGACCGAGAATCCGAGCAACGTGCGCAACTTGGTCGACATGTTCTTTCTCGGCCAATACATCCTGGCCTCAATGATGGCGCCCAGTTTCGCGGCGGGAAGCATCACGGGAGAGAAAGAGCGCAAGACGTACGAGATGTTGTTGGCCAGCCCGCTCCGCCCCGCAGCTATTGTGCTCGGGAAAATGGTTGCTTCACTGGCCCACATCACAGTGCTGATCTTCGCATCACTGCCCATTGTGATGTTGTGCTTGCCGTTGGGCGGCGTCTCGTTCTATGAAGTCCTGGCAGCCTACTCCGGCCTGATCGTCTCGGTCATCACGTTCGGTGCGATCAGCGTCGCCTGCAGCAGTTATTTCAAACGCACTGCCGCGTCGCTCGTTGTCTCCTATCTCCTGATTTTGCCGCTGGCGATGTTGGGCGTGCTGACATGGTGGGCCTTACAAGACTCCGGGACTTTTCGATTGCTGCTGACCGTCACCGTGTTGCCGGGCGTTGGCCTTGCGATTTGCCTGGCCCTGTTCGCCAACACCTGTGCACGGCTGCTCCACCCGCCGGATGTCGGTAGCGAAGGACAGGAAGTGGTCGATCTTGAGCAAGAGGCTCAAGAGGCCATCGGTCTCGTGATTCAACGCGACCAATTCCCGGACAAATTGTTCGCTCCCGAGAAGCGGGAAACGCTGCTCGAGGATGGCGCTAATCCTGTGTACGACAAAGAGATTCGCAGCGAGATTTTCAGTCAGGGAACGTTGATGCTGCGGTTGGTCATCCAAGTCAGCATGCTGCTGGCGATTCCGCTGATGGCCTTTTGCCTGTACATCATGCCAAAGTACGCTGCCTTTTACATCGGCTACGTCGTTCTATTCAACATGCTCGTCGGCCCGGTTTTCTCCGCCGGCGCCGTAACCAGTGAACGTGAACGCGAAACGCTCGATCTGTTGTTGACCACGATCATTACGCCGTGGCAAATCTTGTGGGGCAAGCTGATCGCGGGCCTTCGGGTCTCCAGTGTGCTGACGCTGTTCTTGCTCTGGCCCGTGCTGCTCGCTTGCGCGATGGTTAACCAGTACTGGGGAAACCTTGGCGCGGTCGTGGCCTACGTCGCTATCGTACTGATCTCGTGCCTAACCACAGCCATGCTAGCCCTGTTTTGCTCGGTCGTATTTCGCAAGACGGCGACCAGTTTGATGGTCACCTATTTGTTAATCGTCACCCTGTTTTGCGCTCCACTCGCCGCCCAGTTCTTCACCAGCATTTTCTTCCCGGGCCAAGTCGCCCACGAAATGGCCACCAATCTCAGCGTAATCAGCCCATTCGCTGCAGCATTTGAGGTCCCCCTGTACGACATTGAAGTCGGCGTTACGGAGGAGGTTCAAAGCGGTCATTGGTGGATGTTCGGCGGTTTCTGCATCTTTGCCGCCTCGCTCAATTTCGTCCTGCTCTCCTTCATGATCTGGCTCTTCAACCGCCGCTGGCGTGTGGCGGGGTAAGCGCCCAAGGAGAGCGTTGCAGCCGGAAAGTGCGGAGAGCAAGAATCTCTTCGTCCTCTCTCGCCCGCCCGAGTGTCAACACTCGAGGATCACGCCGCGAACTCGGTCTACTTGCGCAGAAACGCGAGCGGGCGGAGGGCTTTTTCGGTCATATCGCCGATGACCGTGTTCGTATTCTCCGCGATCACGAGGCGGTCGTTGGGGTGGACCGAATAGTCAGACGAGGGGCTGAGGACGCCCGATCCGCCTTCCCACAGAAGTGGCAATTTCAACTCGCCTTGAGGGGTCGCACGAACGATGTGGGCGTCAAAGCGGGTAAAATGATCGCGGGCCTTGGCCATCGCCAGCGCCTGGCTCGCGAGCATCGATTGTGTCAGTGGGAGCGCCGCCCGCTGAGGCGGCCGACCAGCGGGATGCAACTCGACTGTGAAAGTCGGCGTGTTGGGCGCCAGCGTCTGATTTGGCTGGGCAGAGCCACTAAGCGAGAGCGAACTCAAGTTGAGGGAGGCACAGCCTGAAGAAAGGACCGCGCTGGCCGCAATGGCCAAGAAGAGAGGCTTGGTGAGGAGAGAAGCTCTTGGACGCATTGTGGGGGATTCCTTGTTTGTTGCCGAGTCAAACGCCAAGCTGATGAAGGCATCGACCGCAGCGCGAGTTCCCCCCTCGCGTACTGTGGGAGATTATCGACCCGCTCTTGGGGGTCGATGAGCCCAATCGTCAATCAATCGCCAAAAATCGAGAATATCTGGCTGCTAGCGGGGCATCAGGCATCGTGGTTGGCGATTTCGCAGCGATTTCGCCCCGCTTGCTTGGCTCGCATCAGCGCTTGGTCGGCCTTTGCGACAAGGACGTCGTGTTCTTTGATTCGACCTGAGCAAGCTCCCAGCGAGACGGTCGGCGCGGCGGCGGCGAAACGGCGACCCAACGAATCGCAGATTTGTTGACGAATGCGCTCTGAAGTCACGAAGACGTCCTCCACCGTAATCCGATCGAGAAGGGCGGCGAATTCATCACCGCCGACCCGCGCCACGAGATCGCTTTGCCGAAGGCTCTGCTTGAGGAGGTTTGCCGTTTCCACCAGTACCTGGTCCCCAAACGCGTGCCCGTGGCGGTCATTGCAATCCTTGAATCGATCGAGGTCGAAAACCAGAATCGTCACGCTATCGTTGACTGTCGCTGCGATCCGAGATTGGATGGTCTGGTCCCACCCGCGTCGATTGGCGAGGCCCGTGAGTGGGTCCGAGTTGGCTTGCGAATGCAGCGCGTCAGCTTGGCGCCGCGCGGACGCGAGTTCCTTTCGGACACAGGCGATTTCCAAGGCCAGCGTCACGACGGTTCGCCACGTTTCGGCGTCGGCGGTTGGCGAAAGGCTCGCGTCGCATTCGCAGGAGACACCGCCCAGGGCAAGGCGGCACCACGCAATGGGTTCACCAGCGTCAAACTCGCCGAGAGCTTCATCCAGCAGAACAACATCGACGCGCCCCTCGGCAGGCTGGTCGTGTTTGCAGACTTCGAATGGATACGGTTCTTCAAACGCGTCCCGCAAACGCTCGATGGAGGCGGCGGAAGCCAGCAGTCGCGGCCGTGCCATTTGGTTCAAAGGTGTCCCCGAGAAACGGAAGGTTCAGGAAGAAGAGCGCTGAGCGTTGTCGAGTCTAACGCGAATGATCGTCCGCGTGGACAGTCAAGGGCGGGAATGGACAGTCAACGGCGGGAAAACCTCAAATCTGCAACCGGCGCCCTCCCCGCGCCGGTTGCAGGGAGACAATCTGCTGATAGAATCACCCGGAGCGCGAGCGGGGCCTGAGCCTGGTGAGCGCCCAAATAGCCCAACAACGGGCGTGAACGCATCTGAACGCCATGAGGCGCGAGGACGGACGATCATGAGCAGCGAGAATCTGGCGGAAGCGGAACCTTCTTCCTCGGGCGGCATGGAGCCTGAATTCGTCGCAGAGCTTGAACAGGCTCGGGCGAAATGGCGCCGCCGGCACGTGCTTGATTTGGAGTCGCTTAGTTTTGATGAGCTGACAGCAGCCCTCGATACTGCGTCTGCGATTAAGGCCGCGACGGGCGGCTGCCGAACCAAGTTGTCACTGCTTCAGGGGGCGACGATCGCCAACCTGTTCTTCGAGAACTCGACGCGAACCCGAACCAGTTTTTCGCTCGCCGCCAAGAGATTGGGCGCCGACACGGTCGAGTTTGCCTCAAGCGGAAGCAGTCTGTCCAAAGGCGAAACGTTCGTCGACACGGCGAAGAACATCGAGGCGATGGGGGTGGACGCGGTGGTTGTTCGGCATCGAACGCCTGGCACGCCCTACCTGCTCGCCCAGAACCTAGACGTCTCAGTCGTGAACGCCGGCGATGGGCCTCACGAACATCCGACCCAGGGCTTGCTCGACATCATGACCATTCGCGAGCGCCGCGGAGATCTTGCTGGGCTGACCGTGGCGTTGGTGGGCGACATTTCGCACAGCCGCACCGCGAGATCCAATATTTGGGCCCTGCGGACGCTCGGCGCCCACGTGATCCTCTGCGGACCCGCGACTCTGGTCTCGCGGCAATGGGAGGATTTCGGAGTCGAGGTAGCCTACAACCTGGATGACATTCTTCCTCGCTGCGACGTTCTCAATCTGTTGCGGATTCAGTTTGAACGCCAGTCGACTCGGCCCTTTCCCTCGGTGCGCGAGTACGCTTTGCTCTACGCGATGAACCGGGAGCGGCTGGAGCGAGCCAAAGCGGACATCTTGATCATGGCGCCGGGACCCATCAACCGCGGAGTCGAGGTAACGCCGGACGTCGCCGATGGGCCGCACTCCGTGATTCTGGAGCAAGTAACAAACGGCTTGGCGGTGCGTATGGCTGTACTGTGGTTGATTCGCAGCGCCTCTGGCGAATGAACCTGGGACCTGTTCGGCGCTAAAGGATGATGGGATGAAACTGCTGATAACAGGCGGCCGAGTGATCGATCCAAGTCAAGGACTCGATCGCATTACCAATCTCCTTATCGAGAACGGATCCGTCGCTGCCTACGACGCCTGCTCGAACGGTCAGGAGCAGACGATCGATGCGAGCGGCTGCATTGTTGCCCCAGGCCTTGTCGATATGCACGCCGAGTTTCGCGACCCGGGATGGGAAGAAGATGAGACGATCGACACCGCAGTGGGCGCTGCGGTCGCTGGCGGGTTCACTTCGGTTGCCTGCATTCCCAACACCGACCCGCCGATCGACACTCAGGCCAGCGTGGAATACGTTCTTCGCAAGGCGGCCAAGTCGCGGAAATGCCGAGTCTACGTGATCGCCTGTGTGAGCAAGAACCGCGACGGCAAAGAACTGGCGGAAATTGGATCGCTCACCGCATCCGGGGCCGTCGGATTCAGCGATGCGGGACGCCCAATCCATAGCACGGAACTGATGCGGCGAGCGCTCGAGTACTGCACGATGTTCGATCGGCCGGTGATGAACCACCCCGAGGTGCGAGAGCTGACTTTGAACGGCGTTATGCATGAGGGCCGCGTTTCGATGGTGCTCGGCCTAGGCGGCATACCGGCCGAGGCGGAAGACGTGATGACCGGCCGCGACCTTCGCCTGGCTGAGGCGACTGGGGGCCGGTTGCACTTGATGAGCATCTCCAGCGGAGGCAGCGTGGAGTTGATCCGTCGAGCCAAGGACCGTGGCGTAAAGGTGACTTGCGAAATCACGCCCATGCACTTCTCTCTGACCGACGAGGCGCTCAAGTCGTTTGACTCGAACTGCAAGGTCGGTCCGCCGCTGCGGTCCCAGGGCCATCTGAGCGCATGCATCGAGGGACTCAAGGACGGTACGCTCGACGTAATAGCCAGCGGGCACTCGCCGCGCGCTAAAGAAAAGAAAATGCTCGAACTCGACCAGGCGCCTTTCGGCGTCACGGCGTTGGAAACCGCCTTGGCGCTCACCGTCACCCACCTGATCGAGCCCGGACACCTCGACTGGACTCAGGCCCTCGCCAAGCTGTCGACCAATCCTGCTCGTATTCTTGGGATCGACCGCGGCAGCCTGCAAATCGGCTCTGACGCCGACATTGCGATCATCGATCCAGCCGCCCAATGGACCGTTCGAGCCAGTCAATTCTGCTCAAAGAGCCGCAATACTCCCATGATCGGCGAACAGCTCACCGGACAGATCAGGCACACGCTCGTCGGCGGGCGGGTCGTGTTTGACGCCAATTGCGCGAAGGTGTGAGCCAGCGCATGCGAGCGATCTGGAGGATGTGCCTCTGCCGTGCTTAGAGTTTCTCGAACTCGTAATTGAGCTGTTCGTTGCGGCGGATTGTCTTTTGTCGCCAATCGTATTGATGGTCGCCAAGCAGGTCATTGGCATAAAGAAAATAGTTGCCCATCTGCATTAGATCGCGTTTGTCGAGGTCGTCGCCCGCGGCGCGGTCGGCGTTGCCGGAGACGAAGAGCAGAAAGTACTTTCCTCGATCGGGGAGTTGAAGTTGATACCGGCCGTTGGCGTCGGCGACCGCATAGTTTCCACCCAACCGCAAGATCGCCGCGACCGACGGATCGTTGCGACTCGGCTTGGTTCGCCCGGGCCGAATTGAATCGATAGAAATCTTGTTGTTTCGATTGGGACGCTGCTCGACGGGCAGCGCCAACACGACGCAGCCAATGTCGGGGAAGGGATCCCTGCCAGCGCGAGCCAGTGTGATCACTCCGTTAATGCTGCATGGATTGGGACCCGCGTCGGAGGTCTGAGGCGCCGTCAGTTGGCCAATCATGATCCCCAGGATCAGAGCCACAACGCCCACCGCGACGATTAACACGCCCTGCATGAACAACACGTTGCGCGAGATGGCGACCTTGGAAGCGTCGAATTGGCCAACGGGCTCGCCATCGTCAAATACCCACTCGTCTTCGAAAAGCGTGAAGACCTCTTTGTCGTCCCCGTCCGCACCATCGCCAATCGAACCGAAATCCGTTGGATCTTGGCTGGGCGGCCCGACAACCGCCGGATCCGCCTCCCCAACCGCATCAGGGATAGTGATTTCGTTTTGGCATTTCGGGCAGTGGGCCTGTGTCCCCGCCTTGCGCTCACTTACCGTGAGGCGTTGCCGGCAATGCTCGCAGCGAAATCGGATGGGCATGACACATGGTAGGAATAGGCGAGAGACGGATTGGGAAAATATTCGGCGGGCTCTGCACTGCCCAAATGCGGCCCAGCGGAGCGTTACAGGGTATATGGGGAAGCAAATAGTCGCTCGCAGGCGACCCCGGCTAGATCCAGCCTATTTTCAGCACATCCCCCATGCAAGGACCACCCCGCCCAAAGAAATGCCTGTAGAGAAGCGATTGGGCCGAACCCGCGCGTTCTTAGCGCTCATCTTCCCCCGGCTCTTCCATGGGAGGCTCCCATAATTCGCCAATCCCCTCATCCTCGTCCTGTTCTATCGCGCGAATCGCCAACGCAGCAACAAGCAAGATGGTGTTGGCGGCGAGCAGCACCACCACGAAAACGAGTGCGCCGCCAAGCACCGAACGAGTCATCGAATCGTCGATGCTGATGGCCAACGCGTTGAATCCGCCCAGAACGGCCAACAGGGTCAGCAAGACGGCCAAGCAGTAAAGCAAGACACGCAGATGGTTCCGTTTGATCAAGGACTGGCTCTCGTTAAAGTTACCCGAAACACCCCATTTTGCCGTTGGGCATCGATTGTTGTCAATCGAGGCGATTTCGTTTTCCTCACAGATTGGAAGGAAACGATCGTCCGGGTCATCTCGCCTGCCGAGACCTAACCATCCAACCAGACTATGTTTGTGAGTTTGACGACTGACTCGGCGGGCGTCAAAATAGAGGGAGCCAGCAGGCCACCTCGAATGTGACGGTCGGCCGCCAGGTTTGCCGAGCAAGGCGGCAGTCGGATCACAACAGACGAGGAGACCCAGGATGGCGACGCACAACTCCGAACCCACCCGGTCGGTGGCACAAATGGACGTCGGTAGGTACTTCGTTCTGGGTTGGCTCTCTTCGCTAGTCCTGCTGGTCTCACCCGCGAATTCCACAGAGATCACACTCAAGAACGGAACGAGGGTAAGTGGAGCGATTGGGCGAATCTCCGGCCTCAACCAAGACCCCTCGAACCCGGATCCCACCGGTGGCGAGATCACGGTCAGCCAGATCATTCTGCTCGACGACCAGATCCGCCGCGTCTACGTGCCGAGCAAACAGATCGCCGCCCCCCCGTCCGATGGCGAACCGGTCGTCGAGGAGAAGATCGCGATTCAGCAACGTGTGGCGCGAACCGGGCGCAGAATCAGCGCCATTGGAGCGATCCATGGCGTGACGCCGTTCGACGAATACGGACGGCGAATCTTTTCGATGGACGGCCCCAAACGACAACGCCTCGACCTCGTGCAGGGCATTACGCTCATCACGCCTCGCTATACGAAAGTCGAGTGCTTACTCGGCAAGGATGCCTATATCTGGACGATGTACATCGCCACCAGCAACATTCCCCGGTCCACGCTGAGTCGGATTCTCATGCGGCAGATCGATCCAAAGAATCTGAATGAGCGACTTCGCGTTGTGACCCTCTATCTACAAGCCGAACGCTTCAAGGAAGCACGGATTGAGATGGAACAGATCATTGAGGATTTCCCCGACGCGAAGGACCTGAAGAAGCAAGTTGTCAGGCTTAGGCAGCAAGGCGCGAGACGATTGATCCGCGAGATTGAGTTGCGTCAAAGGGCTGGCCAGCACCGGCTGGCTTACACCATGCTGAACCAGTTCCCCGAAGCGGGCGTCGCTGGCGAAACCCTGCTTCGAGTGCGCGAGATGCTCGAAGAATACGAAGACTTGCGCGGACGAGCCGGCCGCGCCCTCGAGATGCTCGATCAGCACATAGGCGAACTTGACGACGCTGCCAAGAAGGACCTTCAGCCAGCGGTCGACGAAATCAAAACGGGTCTTTCGATCAATACGCTCGACCGCATGGCCGACTACCTTCGCCTGGCCGATGCCGCAGATCTCAACCCGGGCGAGAAAGTGTCACTGGCCGTGAGCGGCTGGATCTTGGGCCCGGGATCAGCCACTGAGAACCTGGCGGTGTCGACCGACTTAGTCCTTGTTCGCAACGCCGTCCAGAAGTACTTGTCGTCCGCCAGTGAGTTGGATCGGGCGAGCGTGCTCGAAGAACTCGAGGGGTTTGAGGGAGGTACGCCGAACTATGTCGCCAAGATCCTCGCCAACATCAAGCCGCCCAAGTTCACCAGCGAGACGCCTAGCAAACCGGGCTTTTACGAATTGACCACTCCCGGTCTCTCCAAACAGGGCGATATTACCTACTACATTCAACTGCCGCCCGAATATGATCCCAATCGGCGATACCCGTGCATCGTCACGCTCAATGGCTCAGCGACAACGCCTCAGAAACAGATCGACTGGTGGGCCGGGTCTTACCGAGAACGCGACCAAATGAGGCTGGGTCAAGCCTCCCGGCAAGGCTATATCGTGATCGCCCCAAAATGGTCCGAGGACCGACAACGGCGTTACAATTTCACCGCCAAAGAACACGCCGCCGTCCTCAAGTCGTTGGGCGATGCGATGGACCGCTGTTCGATCGATAGCGACAAAGTGTTCCTGACCGGCCACTCCATGGGTGGCGACGCCGCCTGGGATATCGCTCTCGCCCATCCCGATCTCTGGGCCGGAGTGCTGCCCATCGTCGCTTCTTCGGATCGCTACATCACTCGCTATTGGGAGAACGGCCGTGGCCTGCCGATGTACTTCGTCGGCGGAGAAATGGATGGCAATCGACTCTCCGAAAACGCGATCGATCTCGACCGCTACCTCACGAAAGTCGGCTACGACGTCATCGTCGTGGAATATAAGGGCCGAGGGCATGAGAGTTTTTCAGACGAGATCCAAAACATGTTCGACTGGATGCGCGTCCAGCAGCGCGATTTCACCAATCGAGATTTCAAAACATTGACAATGCGGAGATGGGACAACTTCTTCTGGTGGGTCGAAATCGAGGTCCCACAAAACTCGATTGTCGCGCCTGCAACCTGGCCCAACCCCAAGGCGAAACCTGCAATCACTGAGGCCCGGATCATCGAGAACAACGTCTTCGTCAAATCTGCGGCATCCAACGTCATCGTCTACTTGACTCCTGACATGGTTGATTTCTCCCAGCGCATTAGAGTCACTGTCAACCGACGCGGTCGGACGGAAGAAATCAAGCCCGATGTCAAAGTGATGCTGGAGGACGCTCGTACTCGCAGCGATCGGCGCCATCCGTTCTGGGCCAAAGTCGATCCCAGATCACGCGACTAACGTCCCAGTTCGCCTAACTTGCCTGGGAGCCTCGCTGTCGCCCGTTTCGCGCGCGATCGTAGGGGTTACGAGCAAAGTTCCGACTCTACCGACGCCGATACGACTTGCATCTCGGTGCGCAAACCCGCAAGCGCGCCAGCGGATCAAGGACGTTTCTGTGTGAGGTTGTGATGGCAAGTTGGCAAAGCTGGATCTCTGGAATTGGATCTTCACCCCGGCCAAAAAAATCAAAACAGACAAAGAAACTTCGTTTTGAACGACTTGAACAGCGGCGGTTGCTGGCGGCCGACCTAGGCGCCATCTCGGGTGTGGTCTTCTCAGACACCGATGGCAACGGATTGTTCGATGCCACGGCGGACGCTGGCTTACCCGGAATTCAGGTCTCCCTAACAGGAACGGACGACCTGGGGCTGGTCACTCGAGCCCCCTTGGTATCGGATGCAAACGGTGGGTACCGGTTCGACAATCTGCGAGCCGGCACCTATACGCTCACTCAACTTCCACCGGCTCCGGCGGGAATCGTGCCCACGGCTGCGGGCAATCCCTATCGGTGATTATCACACCCGACCAGGCAAGCGGCACGCTTGGGACCACGATTGACGCTTTCAACGGAGTTCAGCAGACACTGACGGCAGTGGCGCCCGGGGCGGGCGACCCGGTCTTCGGCTCCGTGCTGGACGCGGGCGCCATTGGTGGTAGCCGCGACGTCTTCGTCGACGTAACTTCGCCCACAGGAATCACCACCATCTCGTCGAATGCGGCGTATCTGCCCGGTGTGTTTGACGTGAATCCCGGATCTTCCGCAGCAGCTCGCTACGTTCTGAGTTGGGACGGGGACTCGGACCCGATCGCGCTCTCGGCATCCGGGCTCTTGCCTGCTGGAATCGATCTGACCAACGGCGGAACCATGCAAGGCCTGCTGCTCCGCATGGGAGTGGATAAGCCGAATGAAACGGCCTCGCTGAGAATATACTCAGACAGCGCCAATTGGTCAGAAGCCATCATTGCCTTGCCCAACACGGGCGGCCTGCCGAGCGGCGAGGTCCTTGTTCCTTGGTCCAATTTTGTAAGCGGATCGGGAAGCGGGGGCGACTTCACTCGCGTCGGCGCCATTCAATTGGAAATCGTCTCAACAGCGACCGCTATGGACGGTCAAATCGATGTCATCGCGTCCCATGGCCCCACGGTCATTTCGGCGAACTTCCCCAACACGTTGGCCGCCGCTGGAATTGACATCGAGAAATCGACCAATGGAGAGGACGCGGATACAGGCGACGGCCCGCTGATCGCCGTTGGTGGAAATGCCCTGTTCGAGTACCTCGTCAGCAACACCGGAAACACAGCCCTCGGCGCCGTGGTTGTCATCGACGACAACGGAACGACATCTGACGCGACCGATGATTTTAGCCCCGCGCTGGTCGATGGCGACAGCGATGCCGACGGACTGCTGGACACTGACGAGACGTGGCGCTACCAAGCCAGTTCGGCGGCAGCCGCGGGCGCCTACGTCAATCTCGGCAACGTGCGCGCCAACCCCGTCTCCGACACCGGTGTTGATGTCGCCGGTTTACCCGATGTCAGCGACGTGGATCCCAGCCGGCACTTCGGCGTGAGCGCAGGCATCCATATTGAAAAATCTACGAATGGGCAAGACGCCGACACCGGCGATGGCCCGTTTGTCGCATTCGGAGAATCGGTTGTCTTTGAATACGTCGTGACCAACACGGGGAACACCGCCTTGGCCCAAGTCGCCGTGATCGACGACAACGGGACGGCCGGAGACGCCAGCGACGATTTTGCTCCTAACTTTGTCAGCGGCGACTCCAACGGCGACGGGCAACTCGACGTCGACGAAGTCTGGGTCTTCCAGGCGAGCGCCGTTGCTGCGACAGGCCCCTATGTGAACGAGGGCGGCGTGACCGCTAATCCAGTTTCGGCAAGTGGAGGCGACATTGCCGTCTTGCCTGACGTCGCCGACCAGGATCCGAGCCACCATTATGGCGTCGTCTCCGTCATCCATTTGGAGAAGTCGACTAACGGAGAAGACGCGGACACGGGCCCTGGGCCAACGGTTCCAGTCGGCAATCCGGTGACATTCCAATTCGTCGTCACCAATCCCGGTAACCAGCCACTGCAAAACGTCACCTTAATCGATGACTCTGGCACGCCCTTGGATTCGTCCGATGACCTGACGCCGACGTTCGCCGGCGGCGATGACAACGGCAACGGCCTGCTCGATCCGACCGAAGCTTGGTTGTACGAATTGCTTTCGACTGCGGTCGCGGGCCAATACGAGAACCGAGCCCTCGTTGCCGCCGACGATTTCTTCGCCCAATCGGTCAGCGACGATGATCTGAGTCACTACCTTGGCCTGGAACCGATCACGCCAAACGCGATTCCGCCCAATGTCCCCAACAAACGGCGATTCCTCTCCTCAACCTGGTAGCCGCTCTGGGGCGCAGGCAACGCCCCAGGAATAGAACCCAACCCCGCCAGTTTGGCCGAAGGCCATGTTCATCCGTCTCGGTACTCGTTAACCTCAAGCAAGAGAAAGGCGAGACCCCGCTGAAGGCCTTTGGGGCCTGCCGGAAGTTACTGCAACGCTGGCCGATCGACGGAGAAGAAGTCAATAGGCAACTCGGTGCCTCCGTCCAGAGCCAAGTCGATCAGCGCCTGCCCAAGCACCGGCGCGAACTTGAAACCGTGCCCGCTCAGGCCGGCCGCAAAGGCTACGCCTGGATTGCTCGGGTGTTGATCGACAATGAAATGGTCGTCCGCGGTCGACGTGTAGAAGCAGACCGAATGCTGCGTCCGTTCCAGTTCACCACGCAACAAATGCCTGTTCGTGAACAACTCGATCCGAGTCGCATCTTCCTCATCGAGCAAGCGTTCGTCGTTTAGTGGATCCTCGATTTCCACGCCGCCTGAATGCTCAGCAATTTTGATTCCGTTTTCGTCGCAGGCGGGAAAGCCGTAGAAGTTCCCCTCGCTTGTCTCCAGGAAAAAGACAGGGCAGTTTGGCGACTGGTGGTGGTCCGCCTCAGCCGTGAACCAGTGCAAGTGTTTGCGGAGAACTCGCAGCTGGACCCCCAGGTCGTCCAGCAAGTCAGAAGCCCACGCGCCGGCTGTAATCACAAGACGGTCGCAACTGAACCCACCCGCGTCCGTCTCGACTCGATAACCGCCCTGGTCGCGACGCCAGGTCTGCACCTCGACGCCCACGCGGTGCTCCGCCCCCAATTCAATTGACCGGCGAATGTTCGCCCGAATGCAGTCCTCGACGAGCAAGTAACCAGCTTGCCGTTCGTGGACGACGAGCCAGTTGGGGTCCAGACGGAATCCGGGGAATCGCTGAGCAGCCTCGTCCGCCGTCAAGGTTTCCACACCGAGCTCGTGTTGTTCATTCGCCCTTAATACGCCTGGAGCGACGATGCCGTCAGCCGGCCCTGCCTCAAGCAACCCAACCTGAAAGAACAGTTTGCGATTGACTTCCTTTTCCAGCTCCGACCACTGCGAGTAGCAGCGCAACAACAGCGGGACATAGTCGGGATGTTCGAAGTAGGCCTGCCGGATGATGCGAGTCTGCCCATGGGAACTGCCGCGGTCGTGAGCCGCCGGAAAGCGGTCCAAGCCGAGCACGCGAAGACCGCGTTTTGCCGCCTCGTGCATCGCCGCGCTGCCGATGCCGCCGCTGCCCAATACGATCAAGTCATAGTGCATGGAATTTCGCCTTGGAGTTGCCTTTCACGCCAAGGAGCAAGCAGTCGCGACCATCGCGTCGAGCAAGAGATACTTCGTCTCGCGCGTGTCGCTCCGCCAAAGTTGCGCTCGGTCGCAGGCGAGCCGATGGCGAACTACCGTGAGCGGACGTCAAAACTGATCACGCCTTGGCCAAACTTCTTCGCGTTTTCGTCCTCGACCGTTAACTCTAACATATACTGGCCGGGCTCAAGATGGGCCGGGATCGTCATCATATAGCGGACGAAATAGTCGCGGCGATAGTTGCGGCACGTTTCCTGAGAGGAAGGGTAGTCGCGGTTTGCAACGCGGTCGCCCTCCGCATTGTAGATCGAATACCGCCCCTTCAAACGCGTTTCATAGCCTTTCTTGCTCTTGGTCGAGACGAAATTGTCGACCTCAAAGTACAGCAAGATCTTCTGCTCCGGCTTGAAGCTCGACCCTTCAAAGGCCTCGAACTGCCCGAAGCTGTGGACAGCGGTGCAAAAAGTCATCTGCTTGACGTCCAGGTCGCTTAGTCGAGCCAGCATTCGGCGGGCGGCTCGCAGTTCGCGAAGCGTTGCTGCCGCGCGCAGACTTGTGGAACGCTCTGCCTCTGTCTCCATCACAATGGTCATCGAGTGAATCAGGTGCTGCCAGAACTCCCGCTCGTCAGGATCCAACGAGTAGATCGGCTCAACGGCTTGGTCGGACTGGCCAGACGTCGCGTAGAGAAGGTGCAGGACCGTCTCCAAGTGCTCCGCGCGGTCTTTTGAAGAGGCTTGGCTGTTGTAGACCTTGTCTTCCAGCAACATGATCGTCTTGGCCAGCGCCCCACGCCAATCCGTAGGCGCCGACGAATCACCCGATCCTGCGGCGGTTTCCTGCCTGGCAACGGGCCCCGTCGCCGTTCCGTATCCTGTTCCGTATCCCGTTCCGGTTTGGCCGCTTCGATCCAGTGCGCCCAAATCTTGAACCTGTAAGCCACGCCCCGAACCGGGCAACAGGCCAACGCCCGAACTGGGCGATAAGCCAGGCCCCGAACCGGGCAATAGGCCGACGCCCGAACCGGGCATTCGTGTCGACTCAACGCGACGCTCGTTAGTCCCTCCAGCAGACGATCTTGAGCGAGATGGGTTGAGCCCTTCGGATGGGGGCAAGACATACGGGCTTGTCTTCGCTTGATCGTACGAAATCAATCGCCCGCGGCTGCCGTTGAGCGGTGGATAAGTCCTTGATCGAGGGGAGGGGAACTCTTGGGCAAGACCAGCCGTCGCGATTTCGCCTTGCTTCCGATCAAACAGCGAGGGCTGTCGGGGTGGAGCTTCTATCGCCTGCGACTCGCGAGGCTCGTTGCGACTGAGCCCCAACTGATGGGCGAAAGCGGCTAACAACATTTCTCGCTCGCGCGGATCGACGCCTCCCCATATCTCCGTTATCTTTCGGCGTCTCGTCGCGTCCACGTCATAATCGTCAAACCAGTCCTGATGGTCTCTCTGCCGCGAGCGCCCAGCGTATTGGCGGTCTCCCCTTCGCAACACCGCACGGTCACCGTGGCGGTCGTCATCGTCGCGATCGTCTTCGTCGCGATCGTCTTCGTCGCGATCATCATCGTCGTAGCGCCGGCTCTTTCGTCCCTTGGTTTCGCGTTCAGGTTCCGCCATGGCTCGCAGAATCTCGCGCTGAGTCGGTTCGCGCGTGACCGGTGAGAGGCAGCCGCACGCGGAAACCAGAAGGGCGGAGGCGAGAACCCAAAGAACTCGGCTGTCGATAGGAAGATGCAAACTCATCGTTGGGCGGACGACCTTCAAGCGGAATCGATGGAATCGGCGGGCGGGATAGTACGACAAGGCCCCAAATGAGGCAAGTCGAGTCGAGCCGCGCAAGGTCGCTGCTAGCGTTGCTGCCGGACGCGGCTACAAGGCGAGCCTTGCGATTGGCCGTCCGAATTGCGCCGCGCTGCCGAGGGCCAGAGCGTGCGGCCGCCGCTGGAACAACGATCCATCTGCCTCAAGCCGGCACGGCATTACCAGGCGAGGCGATTTTCAGAAACAAGAGTTCCAACGCCAATCGGGCGCGATCCGTCGCGGAATGAGATCCTTTGAGCGACAGGTCCAGCTCGAGCAGCCAGCGATAGAGCTTGGCCCCACGGCGGCGGCCGAGTCTCTTTAGTTGATCCTCCGCGCGGGCCAATTGACCTTGAGGCCAATCGCGAAAGCCCGCTTCGCTCAGCGCCTGCTGGAGAGCCATCCGCCGGCCCTGGCGAAGCGCTCGTTCGTAGATATGGGTTGCGGCGGCGAAACGCCGAAGCGACCAGCTGAGCTGCCCAAACAGAGCGACGGGCGCTTCACCTGAATGCAGGAGCCTATCGAGTTGCCTCATCGCTTCGCCCATGTTGCCATCGAGCGCGAAATCGAGCAACTCCCAAATCGTCTTCCCCTTCCATCCGCCCGTCACGTCTTGAACCAAATCGGGAGTGATCGAGCCGTCAACGCCAGCGAACAGGGCTAACTTGGCGATCTCCTGATCCAGTAATCCGAACTCGACGCCGCGCAGGTCGAGCAACAGCGTCGCAGCCTTCACTTGAAGCTTGGCCTGATGCTGCTTGAGCGACCAAGAGCAGAGCCAATCGACGATCTGCTTGCGGTCCTCGACCTTCCGCTTGCCTGACGTCTTCTCAGGCGCTCCGCAATCAATGGCGCCGTGTTGGGCGTTAACCGCCTTGTACAGTTTCGTGGTTCGCGGAAACTGATCGACTTGAAGAACCAATACTCCCGTTCGCATGGGCCTTTCGACGTAGGCTTCCAGAGCGGGCCGATTCGCCGTCACAAACTTGTCCGCTTCGTTTACGATAACCAGCCGCGGTTTGCCGCCGCCAAAGAGCGAGACTGTAGACAGCTCGTCACGAACATCTCGCCATGGAACATCGCTCGCGAAACAAGTCTCCAGCGCGTCTTCCTCGCCTGAGAGCGAACTCCGTATGTCTTTGAGGGCAAGCTGCTTGAGGAACGACTCGCCGCCGTAGAGCACCACGACTGGCGGCGTCTTGCCGGAACTCGCACCAAGAAATTTGAATACGTGCAACACTTCACCTCAACGCACAATGAGTTGTCTGTCCAGTAACGAGTTGTCCAGTAACTCCGTCACTCGCCTCGTCGAGCCGCCTGATGCTGCCCACGAGCAGGAGGCCAGGCGAGCATGCCTATGATTGTACGGTTCACGAGCCATGTTGCCAGACGCGTACGGCCTCCACGATGGAACTCACGCCAGGAATCTTGCTCCTCGAGCCACTGCCTGAGAAAACAGGCAGCTTGACGGACAACGGCCATGCCATCTGACGATCGGCGTCCTGATTGGGGAACAGCGATAGCCTCCTCCTTCAACGTCCCTTGTAGCTGAGCAATGGGCGAAGTTCTCGCGTGATTCGAACCAAGTCTTTCTGCGCGCGCATGACGGAGAAGATATCCTTGTAGGCGGTGGGAGATTCGTCGCACAAGGCGGCCGCATTGCGGTGATCAAACCACACCGATTTCATTTCGCGATGAAGCTGACGAGCACTGATGCGTTTACGCGACTGTGTGCGGCTCAAAGCCCTGCCGGCGCCGTGGGAACTAGAACAGAGTGATTCCTCACAACCTCGGCCCGTCACATGGAAACTCGCGGTTCCCATCGACCCCGGAATAATCCCCAACTCGCCAGACCTGGATGACTGGGCGCCCTTTCGGTGGACCCAGAACTGCTCGCCAAAATGTTCCTCGCGGCGGACATGGTTATGGGCTCCCTGCATTAGCGTCGACCAGTCGGCGTCGACGGAGAACTCACATCGCAGCAGGTCGGCGGCGGCGGCGATCATCGCCAGTCGGTTTGTCTCGGCGTATCGCAACGCCCAATTGACGTCGGCCAAGTAAGCCTCTCCCGCCTCGGACTGAGCATCTAGACAATCCAGGCCACGAGCTCCTTTCGCTGCACGTGCCAGGTGGTGAGCGGCAATCGCTTGCCCCATCGCTCGCGAACCGCTGTGAACCATCAACCAAAGTTGATTAGTGTCGTCCGCCTGGAATTCGACAAAGTGATTTCCTCGCCCGAGCGTCCCTAACTGAACCCGACCATCACGGCGCCCGAGCTTGGTTAGTTTTTGGTCGCTCAACGGTTCTGCGGCGTGGTCGTCGGGTGTCGAATTGGGCATTGTGGCGGCCGAGTGCCGATTCGTAGGGATCCGCCCATAGAGTCCGGCGAGCAATCTTGCAGCTGATTGTTCACTCTTGAGCAACTCGGCTCCAACTTCAAATCGCACGGCCGCCATGCCACAGCCGATGTCTCCGCCAATGGCTGCTGGGTAGAGCAAGCGAGTGGTGGCGACGACAGCGCCGATGCACACATCCGTTGCTAGATGAACATCTGGCATGACTGCCAGGTGGCGGACGTCATCAGCCTCGGCTAAGCGTCGAATTGACTTTGCAACACCATTCGGCATCGGCTCGCTAAGCCAATGCCGAGTGTTCGATTGCGATGGAACTTTGGTCATGCTGAACCTTCCTCTTGTTGAGGACAAGTCACTCGAAACATGAGCCTTGGAGTCCGCTTTCTTGATATTGCCGCGGCCACTTCACAGCGAAGCCGACCAGTGACGGCGCCCAAGCGGTCCAATATCGCGTGGAGTTGCTCACAACCGCACGGCGCATCGGTTCGCAAAGTCACAGACAACTGGGACGCGTTCGGTGAAGGCTCGACGCCTGTTACCTGCAGATTCCGCAGTCGGTCGTCCGCAAAATCGGCGCCAAGAACCTGCTCCAATGTCTGGGCTACCTGTCGGCACAATTGTTGTGTCTTGTAGTTCGCCTTGTTACGTTGGCTGTCGTTCTTAAAGAACTGTCGCGGGTCGTCTTCGTGGAGTTGGCCGCAATGCGCAAGCAATCGCTCGCGCGTACGCTTATCGAATGTCATATTACTCTCACTAGAATTGGGCAAGGCGCACCGATGGCGCCTCGAATGACCCTCGTGCCGAGGGCCTGAGCGTGTGAGAGCCCAGCCTGACGATTAGGCGAATGGAAGAGACGCCCCAACCAGGAACGGGCTCGACGAGACAGAAGTGGGCGCTGAGAATCGCATCGTCGGCTCCTTTGCGGTCGAAGCTGGAGGATCGAGGTGGCGGAAATGACGCAACGGACTTGTGGAATTCGCCTGAATTGTCCGGCGGTTGTGAATCACCACCCTCGCAGTAGTTTTAACGACACCCTGCGCCGGCTTCGGGTTCGCTCAATTCTCTGGCAATGTTGAAGGCGGGCGAACGTCGGTGGCGAGACCTTGCCGGGAGCGAGGAGCGGTCAAGAACGGAGGACAAGAACGGGACACCCCTTATTCTCCCGGCGCCTTACCTTTCTCGCTTGGCCACTCCTCCGCCAATTCCGTCTTCGTGGCTCGCAAGATCTCGATGATCGAGCGCTGATTTTCGCTCGTCAAATGACGGAATCTGCCACTCGGTTCGTCGGCGGACAACACTCTCCAAAGCCGCCCGTAGACCATTTTTCGCACCAACTTTGGCAAGCCATCGAATGCTTCGCTATAGATCAGATAGCTACATGGATAGTGAAAAAGTCTCTCCTTAAGATCCAAACGGCGCAACGTTCGGCCTATGGCGTCGACGCGGCCTCGGGCGACAAATTCCTTCGCAAAGCCACTCGTGCCAGTGATGGGGGCGGTCAACTCGGCCTCGCGAGCAAGCAGCAAGCTGTCGACTAACTGTTCGACCGCGCGTTCGAGCCGATGTTCAGTCCTTCGGTCTATCGATTCTCCCGGCGCGGCGCTTTGTGTCTTCTTCTCCTCCAGAACCTGACCGAGGTAACTGGCCACCGTGATCCGATTGTGCACCATCGCTTGATGTTCCATCACCATCAACGCGACCACATCGCTGTGTTTCGAAAGATAAGGCGTGACATTAAACAGGTCGGACAAGTCTGTCTGATTGGCCCCTCGTTCAGCATCAAATTGTTCGGCACGTTCAAAGTACCGCAAGGTGTTATTGCCACGATGACGTTGCTGCCCATGTTTGCCTGTCACATACCAGCCGCCCCAGCGAGTCCGAAAGGGGGAGACATGATCGGTCGAGGAAAAACCGGCCTTTGCGATGGGAGACCCCATCGAATCGCTAAAGACACTGAACACAACGTGTCCGGGAACATACTCCGTATGGCTCGTCGCGTGACACGCGAGACAGCTTCCGATCTCGCGGAAGAAACGGGGCTTCTCGGATTCAGTGTGATCGAGCCTGTAAAACACCGCACCCAACTTGGGATCAACGGCGGAGATCTCCATGAAATCACTTTTCTGCACCCAGCCGATATAGACATCATCTCCAAAGTAGATCGCCCGTGGACGGCGGGGGGAAATCTTCGTGATCTGTAGACTTGTCTTCGAGAAGACGAGCGCCTGCGAGGAGGCGGGGACGTCTAAGGCGTCTAGTACGGCCGGGAGATAGCCCAACTTGTCATCGTGCTTGAGCGATGTCTTTCCGGAGTCGATCTTCGCCTGCAAGCGCGTGATGCAGTTGTCTGGCGTCGCCTCTTCATAGTGGATCGGACTTTCAGTGTGCAAACGCTGCCCAACGGCGACGGACGCGGCTAACGAAAGCATAGCGCCAATCGTGGTGAAACTGTAAAGTGTGACTCTTCGCACCGGCCAATCCCCTCTAACTTCTGGGCACAGAAGACAAGTGTGCTCTTGTCCCTAACATTCTACTTCCTTTTGATCTCGAATGGCTGCCCAGGCGATTCGACAAACGCATCTACAGCGGAACTCCAGTTCCATCAGCGGCAAGAACCACGGCCGAGGGCCTTTTTCGCACTCTTTCTTAGAGCCCGTAAAATCGTTGAACGTCAAACGGTCATTGGGCAAGGGCCAACATGAGCGATTCCAACCGGCCATTCCAACTTCCGGGTAGCTCAATCATCGTCCGGCCCTTTTGCCAAGTCAGCCCTTTGGCCAGTTCCACTTGCCGATAAGCCCACTCCGCAATGCGAAGGGATGTTGGCAACTGATGAACGAACCCTTGTTCGTCAAACGCCGCATCCATCTGGCTCGCTGACTGAGCGTTGCGCTCGCACCAGCGATCCAGATGAATGGCGGCTGCGATGTGATCGGCCTTGGCCGAATTGCACTTCTCGTGGGCCAGCACAAAGTTATGTCCCAGATCGACCGGGTATCGCGACCACGGAACGAAATGATCAACGTGGGTCTGGCTCCGTGACAGCGACTTGGAACAGTAAAAGCAATTCCCGTGTTGCAGATCAATGAGCATCGGCGTGAGCGCCGTTAACGCGGACCGCTCACTGCCGAATAGAAACTCCTGCAAGTCGACCGTACTGCCCAGAACGTCCTGGTTATTGTTCAAGCTGCGGACAAACCGTATCCATGATCCTCGGACCAAGTCACCGACTAGGCCATAAAACTGCCTTAAACAAAACGCAACTCCTGGCCGAAGTTCAATAACGCTACCCTTGCCTTCATTGGCGTAGAGAAAGTCGAAATCACTCTGGCCGACCTTCTGCAGTTTCCACAACGGCATGACTCGGATGACGCGATCCGTCCGTTTCACCAGCGATGGCCATTTCTTTCCATCGTGCCGAAAGGAAGAGATCGTACCACCGTGGCTGTCGCGTGTTTTCACTAGGAAGCGGACGATCTCGGCTTGGCTCCCCGTGTTCTGCAAAAGGACTTTGCCCGCTGCTGGGTCGTGGCGTGGCATATAGGGTGCAGCCTGCCGCCAGTAATACTGGATGAACTTTTCGGCAATCAAGTTCGTCGGAATCTTCAGTGACTCGCCGGAATCGTTGCCATGTTCGACGGCGATGTCGGCAAGGGCCAACAGCAAAGC
>CAZWOU010000025.1:0-3840 GCA_964635375.1 uncultured Pirellulaceae bacterium
TGACGGCGGATTTGGCGCTGTTGGCAAAGCGGGATGATGAGCCGGCCGTGCGACTGGAACTGGCCTCTCTGCTTCAGGACTTGCCCACGGAGAAGCGGTGGGGCATCGCGGAGGCCCTCGCTTCCCACGCGGGCGACGCCGGTGACGCGAACCTGCCGCTGATGATCTGGTACGGCGTCGAGCCCGCTGTGGCGGCCGATCCCCTCCGCGGAGTCCAGTTTCTTGCTGCTTGCAAGATCTCCCTTCTTCGCCAGTTCGTCGCTCGACGTCTGGCCGAGATGAAATGAGCCCAGTACTTCTTGCTGTGCCGTATTGGCTGGATAGTGCCAATATGGCGACATTATGCCATTTTGGCATGATCCGGGCGTGCTTTAGGCTGTCCTCTCAGAATTCGTTGATCCTCGCGTCGGCGTCGTTTTGCGCAACCTGTTCCCTTGTCGTGGCTTACGCCTATAGGCGATTGGATTGGCACGACACTTGCGTTATCTGTCTGGCGGAATGAGAAGTGGCTGACATCATTCGATGTGGCCGAACACCCTCGAGAAGGAGGCACGAAGATGAGTACGAAATTGGTTCCCTGGCAGCGACTGTCCGACCTGTTTGACGACTCGCTTTTTCACAGCGACAGCGGGGCCGTCAATCCGCCCTTAGACATCGTCGAGTCCGAAGTTGGCTACACGGTACAGCTCGATCTGCCGGGCGTCTTGGCGGAAAACGTCAGTGTGGAGTTCAAGGAAGGGCGCCTTTGGGTCGCTGGGGAGCGGCTGGCCGAGCCTCGTAAAGAGGGCAACAAGTATCATCGCTTGGAGCGTCGAACAGGCAAGTTCCGTCGTGTTGTTGGCTTGCCGGAGGACGTTGCGAACGACCGTATCGAGGCCGATTTCCGCGATGGCGTTTTGCGGATTTCGCTTCCCAAAGCGGAAGCTTCCCAGCCGAAGAAGATCGAGGTCAAGACGCGGTAAGGTGGTATGGCGCGGGTGGAATCGTGGAGAGGCGAGCAAGCCTGGGGCGGAGAAATAGAAGGGCCGCGATGCAAGTCGCGGCCCTTTCTTGTCGAGTTGAGAGGATTCTCTAGCCCATTTCGTTGTCCGACTGAACCGAGTTCTCCACCGCGTCCGCAATCGCTAGAGCTTCTCGGATCGACTTCTCGATGTAGGACTTCTCTTCTCCGTTGGGTACTAGCTTGGCTGAGATGTAGGCGGAGTAGATATTCGCGGCCGCACGGATCAGGATTCCCTCGCTCGGCTGCAGTGAAAAAAAACGTTTCGGTTGCATCGTTCTGCTCGCTTACAGAGGAGGTGTTGCGGACACAGTCTTGCTGGGGGGCGTTTGGGTTTTCAGCCCGGTCTGCCAGTCGACGCTTGGTCCAGGTCAGCCGGACGTTCGCTTATGCCGTCGCCGGTCGGTTTCCCTGAGCAGCGTCTTGCGGAGGCGAATGTGGGCCGGAGTGATCTCAACCAATTCGTCCTCCTCAATATACTCTAGGGCTGCTTCCAGGGAAAACTGCCGCGGGGGTTTGAGGAGGATGTTCGCATCGCTTCCCGCGGCACGGATGTTGGTGAGGTTCTTTTCCTTGGTTGGATTGACGGGCATGTCGTTATCTCGGCTGTTCTCGCCGACGATCATCCCTTCGTAGACTTCGTCGCCCGGTCGCACAAACAGCTCGGCTCGATCTTGCAGCCCGTTGAGGCCGTAGGCGACGGACTTCCCGCTGGCCATCGAAATCAGCACGCCCGATGCTCTTCGCGAGATATCCCCTTCGGCCGATTGGTACCGACTGAATCGGTGGTGGATGATCGCGTCGCCTTGGGTGGCGTTGAGCAGTCGCGTGCGGAGGCCGATGAGACCTCGGGCTGGAATCGTAAACATGGCGTGTGTGAAAACGCCACGAGTCTGCATTTCGTCCAGGATTCCGCGTCGCTGCCCAACCAGTTCCATCACGGGGCCGAGTTTATCGGTGGGTGCTTCGACGACCAGCGACTCGAATGGCTCTTGTTTGACGCCGTCTCGATGCCGAACAATCACACGTGGTTTCCCGACGGACAGCTCGTAGCCCTCGCGTCGCATCGTCTCAATCAACACCGAGAGATGCAGAACGCCTCGTCCAGAGACGGCGAATGAATCGGCCGAGTTCTTCAGCGGCCGAACTCGCAGCGCCACGTTGCGTTCCAGTTCACGATACAGACGTTCGCGAATCTGTCGCGTCGTCACGTATTTTCCATCGCGGCCGGCAAACGGCGAGGAATTGATGGTGAAGATCATTTCTAGCGTCGGTTCGTCGACTTTCAGTCGAGGCAGAGGCCGAGGATGGTCGACATGGCAAATCGTGTCGCCAATCTCGACTCCGTCAATGCCGACGATGGCGACGACTTCGCCCGCCTGAGCTTCGTCCGTTTCGACCTTGCCGAGATTCTCGAAAATGTGCAGCGAGCTGATCTTGGCGGTCTTGGTCTTGTCATCGGCCTGGCAGACGGCAATCTGGCTTCCCGATTTGAACTTGCCCGATTCGACTCGACCGACTGCGATTCGCCCCACGAATTCAGACCAATCGAGCGTGGTGACCAGCATCCGCGCTGGCGCTTCGAGGTCGACTTCGGGTCCTGGAATGGTCTCTAGCACGAGGTCTAGCAGCGGCGCCATCGAATTGCTCGGCAAATCCAGGTCGGTCGTTGCGTAACCGTCTTTGGCGCTCGCGAAAATATAAGGCAGGTCGGTCAGGCGCTTGTCGCCACCGAGTTCCATTAGCAGCTCGAACGCTTCGTCTAACGCCTCCATCGGCCTTCCATCGGGTCGATCGACTTTGTTGACGACAATGATCGGCCGAAGGTCGCATTCGAGCGCTTTGGACAACACGAATCGAGTTTGCGGCATGGGGCCTTCGGCCGCGTCGACAAGCAGCAATGCTCCGTCCGCCATGCCGAGTACGCGTTCCACTTCACCGCCGAAATCGGCGTGCCCCGGCGTGTCGATGATGTTGATCTTCACGCCCTTGTAAGGGAGGGCAATATTCTTGGCCAGAATGGTAATCCCACGCTCGCGTTCGATATCGTTCGTGTCCAGAATCTGCTCGCCTGTCAGTTGAGCATCACGGAATTGGCCGCTCTGTCGCAGCAAGGCGTCAACGAGCGTTGTTTTTCCATGATCCACATGGGCGATAATCACGATATTTCGCAGGTCGTTTCGGCGCATGAGGGCATTGGCCTTAGGGGCTCGCGTCGTGGGCGTTGGCCGATCCAGCAAGCGGGTTAGCAAGAGAGTAGGGTTGGAATGGGTGCCGTGGCGACCGAAAACTCGCGCGTCAGGTTGGTCGGAGGACCAGGCGTGGGGCCGTCGTGACCGAACAAACGCCTCGCCTGTTGCCGAGTCCTCGCCTTTTCCGAGCCCTCGCCTTTTCCGAGCCACAGTCAGCTGACCGGGCAAATCTCGGAAGTATGCCTCCTCAGGTCGGTCTGGTTCGCCGTTTGGGCAGTGACCGGATGGCGGAGGCGATTGGCCGAGGCTTAACTATAGCTCGTCGATCTTTGGGGAAAGCGCAAACGCCGGTTGTAGAGCGGGTGGCAAACTGGGTCAATGGGGGCCTCGGGTCCTGAGCCGACCCTCACGCGGCCTCCCCGTGCCTCGTTCGCGTCTCCTCGCCCTCGGATAACAGCTTGTCTCGGCGTTTGCGAGTCCAATCAGCAATCAGCGCCTCGATCTGGTTATTGAGGGCGTCAAGCTGCTCCAGCACGTCGTTCTGTCGCGAATCGAGGTCTTGCAGCAGTGTCGGGGAGGGCTGGCTCTTGTCCTCGCCTGGCTGGCTGTCTTCGCCTGGCTGGCCTCCATCCCCGCTTTCGCCGTCTT
>CAZWOU010000025.1:3940-33243 GCA_964635375.1 uncultured Pirellulaceae bacterium
TCGCCTGGCTGGCTGTCTTCGCCTGGCTGGCCTCCATCCCCGCTTTCGCCGTCTTTCGGGGGAGCCTGTTCACAGGCGGTGGGCGAAAGTTGCCCATCCTTGGTGGGAAAGCAGACCACAGCCGGAACAGCATCGACAGCCGGAACGGGGTCCACAGCCGGAACGTCTTGGGAATCGTCCATCTACCATTTCCACTGCGAACAAATCACTGGGTGAAGTGCATAGATCGGCGGATGGCTTCACCGGCTTGATGGATGCAGCGGTGATTCCGTTTGCCCGGTTTCAGGGGTTTGGGGTGAGTGCGTAGTTTGCGATGAATTGTGGCGGAGGGACCCACAAGTCGCCGATAGACTGATAGACTGGGACGGACACCTTGGCGCGGTTTGCCAAACTGGATTAAACTGCTTGGCTACATAGATTTTGGCGATCCCGCCGTCGGGACGCAAACGCATGCCCAATTTTGGGCGCCTACCCGGGAGATGTAATGGTTCGTTTGGTGGTTCGAGACCGCGAGTCGATTCAAGAGGCGGTCCGCCGTTTCCGTAAATTGGTTGAGCGAAGCGGTATCAAGAAGGAAATGCGTCGGCGCGAGTACTATGAAAAGCCCAGTGAAGTGAAACGTCGCTCGCGATTGCGAGCCGAACGTCGCGCGCGACGAGCGCGCCTGTTGGGCGGCTAGAATCTTGTATCGCTAAGTCTTCCTCCCTCGTTTTCTTTTCGGGTGGTAGCCAGCGCGCTCCTGCGCGGCCATCTTTAGCGGCGCGCGGAACTCACGCCTGCTCAAGTCTTTCCGGCAGCGTTTTGACAAACGCTTCTATCTCGTCGCGTACTCGACGATAGTGCCTCAGCCCTTCCTCTTCGTCCTTGGCTGCCTGGGCCAGTTTGGGCGGGTCGTCGAAGCCCTGATGCAGGATCACCGCATCGCCATGAAACGTTGGGCAATGCTCATCAGCATGTCCGCAAACGGTAATCACGTAATCGAATTCGATCCCACCGAGCTCATCGACAGTGTTCGACGTCTGCTGAGTGATGTCGATTCCGGCTTCACTCATGACTTTCACGGCGTTTGGATTGAGGCCGTGTTTTTCCAGCCCCGCGGAATAGACGTCCAGTTGTTCAGCTCGCAAGGCCCGCGTCCATCCTTCAGCCATTTGGCTGCGGCACGAATTCCCTGTGCAAAGAAACAACACTCGCTTTTTTCGGCCCATGGCGACCCTCGATTCCAGATGCTCAATTCAAGGTGGCGGAGCCGCCATTGTAGCGTCTGTAAATCGGCTCGCTCGCTTCCATCAACCTTCGCCTGTTTGGCTCGATTACTGGGCGACCGGTGTGAGTCGATGTGCGTTTGGGCGAAGGAAGGCGTCTTGGGCCGGCACGTTGTCGAACAGCAGAATATCGTCGACGATTGACAGTAATTCACGCGGGCTGAAAGGCTTGGGAACGATCGTGATGACGCCCAAACTTTCACATGTCGGGTCTCGAGCGATTTCAAAGCCCTTGTCAGAAAGCAAGATCACGGGGGTCGATCGGTAGTCTGGGTTCGTCCGAATTTCCCCAATGAGTTCCAAGCCGCACGATTCGCCCAACCTGACGTCAGTCACTAAGGCGTCGATAGGTTGCCTTCCGAGTTCCTGATGGACTGCATCGACAGACATGGCGGAGCGCACCACGTAGTCAGCGGTGCGAAAACGGTATTCGATTGCCCGAACGACGTGCAGTTCGCTGTGGCAAATGAGAATCGTCTTTGGGCAGGTCACAGGGATGCTCCTTCGGCTGGCAGACCAAATGCAGCCGATCAAGCTGCTGGGAAACTCTAGGTTAGCGCCGAGGTGTCGTCAGTCGAAAATGGGATGCCCCCGAAACGCGGGCCGACAAGAGGGCCGTTTGGGGGGAATATGCGACCTGCGGGAGAATGGACCGACGCACAGGGCGGAAAGAAAAAACGCGGCGGGGTCCCCTCAAGCTCCCAGCTTCCCCCGCCGCGCTTGGTTCGATCGATCTAGGATCGCGATTGCGCGATTGCGCGATTGCTCAGCGCCGTTGCGGCTACGCAAAGATAGAACGCCAATCGACATCGTCAACTTGGCGACCAAGAAATGGTCAGCAAAACGGACGTTTTAGCCCGAGTCGTGATCATAGTTTCCAGTCGAGGCCGACATCGAGCGAGACGGCGGAATGGGTCAATGCGCCCACGCTAATACGCTCCACTCCCGTTGTGGAAATGGCGCCGATAGTATCGAGCGTCACGCCGCCCGACGCCTCCAGTTCGGCGCGGCCGCAGGCGTCGCGAATACTGACCGCTTCTCGCAGCATGGCGGTGCTCATGTTGTCTAGCAAAATGATGTCCGGACCTGCGGAAAGGGCGTCGCGGAGTTGGTCCAGCGTGTCGACTTCAATCTCCAGCATCATCGGGTCGTTCGAGCCAGCTCCGCGGCCCAGTTCGTCGAGCAGCTCTCGTGCTCGTTCGACAGCTTCCCCCGTGTTCCAAACGTCCCCCTGCACGGCGGACCCGCCACACGCCAAGTGGTTGTCCTTGATGAGGATGCCATCGAAAAGGCCAAGCCGATGGTTCACGCCGCCGCCGCAGACAACGGCGAACTTCTCCAGTCTGCGCCAACCAGGCGTTGTCTTTCGCGTGTCATAGACTCGGGCAGCGCCCCCCTCGCGCGCCGCCTCGACGTACTGCTTTGTCAGCGAAGCAATACCGGACATCCGCCCAACGAGATTCAAGACGATCCGCTCGCAGGTCAGCATGTCGCGGACCGATCCTTCAATGACGGCGACCGGAAGACCTGGAGTCGCCGCATCGCCATCCTTCGCTCGGGGCTGAATTGTCAACGACGATTCCATTTCCGCCAGCGTCGTCGCGGCTGCTTGGAGTCCGCAGATCACACCCGTTTGCCGAGGCGTGATAGACGCGGCGCCGCGACGGTCCGGGTCCACCAGGGCCAGCGTTGTCCAATCTTGGCCGCAGTCCAGGTCCTCCCGGACGGCCAGCCGGACGAGTTGCCGGCAGTCGTCTTCGACATCGGAATCCCATTGTTGTTGTCGGTATTCGCGATTCATATCGTTCTCAAAGTCGTTCCGCCGCCGCTCGCCAACGGGCTACGGCCGTTTCCGCTGAAATGACACCCTCTTGTCACGCCTCGAACTCCGACTCGGTTTTCTGCATAATAGCGGTTTGTCTTGCCTTGGGAATCGGCAGCAGGAAAGTCCATACAGGAAAGTCCTTGCAGGATTGTTGGTGGAACGTATTTGCGCTGGGCTGATTCGCTCGGGAAAGTGGGGTTGACCGATGCAGTGGTGCGAAACGCAGATAGTGGATCGTTTCTCGGTCCGCCGTGGCGAGCAAGCCACCGTGGCCGTGATCGCCGTGATGCTCGCAGGCTGTTGGTTGGGCAGTTGGATTTGGCGAGGCGGTTGGAGTGGGAGATTGGCTCGCGTGGAACACGAGTCGGCTCGGGTCGTATTTGTGGTGGACATCAATCGAGCCCAATGGCCCGAACTGGCCTCGCTGCCTCGCATTGGAGAGACTTTGGCGAAACGGATCATTGAAGTGAGAAAGCGGGAAGGGCCTTATCGCTCGGTTGATGAGTTGCAAAAGGTGCATGGCATTGGCGTTCGCACTGTCGACCGCATCCGCCCCTATGTGAAGTTTGAACGTCCAACGGGCGTTGATGACCAGTAACGTGCGTTGCAGGCCCCGTAGGTTTTCAACTTGGGTACAACGCGATTTGAATGTTCTTCAGAAGGGTGCTGCGGCTATGCAATTTGACCTCCAGGCGCCCTTTGCTCCGGCCGGGGACCAACCGCAAGCTATCGATGAATTGACTCGGGGCCTGAAAGAGGGGCGTCCTTCACAGATGCTCGTCGGGGTCACCGGTTCTGGCAAGACGTTCACCATGGCCAATGTGATTCAAGCCGTACAGAGGCCAACGCTGGTCATATCACACAACAAGACCTTGGCGGCCCAGCTCTACTCCGAATTCAAAGCTTTCTTCCCTCGCAATTCGGTCAACTACTTCGTCAGCTACTACGACTATTATCAGCCGGAAGCCTACATACCTCAGCGTGATATCTACATCGAGAAAGACGCTTCGATCAATGACGAAATCGACCGACTTCGTCTTGCCACCACCAGCGCATTAGTCAGCCGGCGCGACGTGATCATTGTTGCGAGCGTCTCGAGCATCTACGGTTTAGGCTCGCCAGACGACTACAGGGACATGATGGTCGCGGTCCGCAAAGGCCAGACGTTGGACCGTGACGACATGCTCCGCCGTTTGGTAGATATCCAGTACGATCGCAACGATGTTGGATTTGAGCGAGGGAGGTTTCGCGTTCGTGGCGATTGCGTCGAGATCTGGCCATCGTATGAGGAGTATGCCTATCGCATTGAACTGTGGGGCGATGAAGTCGATCAGCTGTCCTTGATCGACCCAGTCAGTGGCGAGACACTCTCCAAAGAGGACCAGCTTTTTGTCTACCCGGCCAAGCACTTTGTGCTGCCGGAATCTCGTATCGAGAACGCCGTCGCGATTATCAAAGAGGAACTCGAAGAGCAGTTGGAGAAGTTCCGCGGGCAGGGCAAGTTGTTGGAAGCCCAACGCCTCAATGCGAGGACCCGATTCGACATCGAGATGCTCAGCGAGGTCGGGTATTGCCCTGGCGTGGAGAACTACAGCCGCCCATTGTCGGGTCGCGAACCGGGCGAGCGACCGCATACGCTCTACGATTTTTTCCCTGACGACTTCTTGTTGTTTGTCGATGAGTCGCACGTGACGACTCCGCAGATTCGCGCCATGTATGCCGGCGATCGCAGCCGAAAAATCAACTTGGTCGAGCACGGTTTTCGCTTGCCGTGCGCCTTGGATAATCGGCCGCTTAAGTTTGAGGAGTGGCAAGAGATCGTCAAGCAAGCCATCTATGTGTCTGCAACGCCAAGTGATTTTGAACTGGAGGAGAGTGGCGGCGAGGTGGTTGAGCAGATCATCCGGCCCACGGGGCTGTTGGATCCGGTCGTCGAAGTTCAGCCGGCCCGCACCCAGGTCTCGCATCTCCTGGGACAGGTTAAGGAGCGAGCCGAGTTGAAGGAACGCGTGCTCGTCACTGCGCTAACGAAAAGGTTGGCTGAGGATCTGGCCCATTACTTGAGTCAGAATGGCGTCGCCTGCAAATGGCTCCACAGCGAGCTCGACGCCTTCGAACGCGTCGAGTTGCTGCGCGATTTGCGGGAAGGGCAATTCGATTGTCTCGTGGGAGTCAATCTGTTGCGGGAAGGTCTCGATTTGCCAGAGGTCTCTATGGTGGCGATACTCGATGCCGATAAAGAAGGTTTTCTTCGCAGCGAAACATCGCTGATTCAGACCATCGGTCGAGCAGCTCGCAATGTCAACGCAAAGGTGATTCTCTACGCCGACAAAATGACCGATTCCATGGCCAAAGCGATCGAAGAGACTCGGCGGCGACGTGAGATTCAGCAGACCTTCAATGAGCAGCATGGGATCACGCCCGAGACCATCCGCAAGAACGTGCGAGTCGGTATCGAGTCGGCGTCAGAGGCGAGAAAGAAGGCGAACGAAGCTGTCGGCCGGACGGACGAAACGGAAATCGTCAACCAAGAGCTTCTCAATCAGCTCGAAGGTGAAATGCTTGAGGCGGCCGAAGATCTCGAGTTCGAGAAAGCCGCCGCCATTCGCGATCGAATCACCCATCTGCGAGATTCTCTCGGCGAGTCGATTGTCAGTGCGAACGCGAAAACGGCCCCGAACAAACGGCGACGAAAAGGCCGATCTCAGATCCCCAGGCCCAAGAAGCGGAATTGATCTGAGCGAATCCCGCCATTCGAACCTCCCTGCGTGAATTGCGGCAAAAAAACGGGCTGAAACAGATGTTTCAGCCCGTTGGTTTGGCTCGCTCTCAGCCCCCCTCCTCGATACTTGCTCGCAAGGACGGCCGTTGTTTCCTGGGCATCACTACTTCTTCTCGTCCTTCTTATCGTCCTTCTTATCGTCCTTCTTATCGTCCTTCTTATCGACCGACGGATCGAGATCGATCTCCAGTGAAGGCACTTTTTCACCTTCGGCAGCTTCAGGAGCTTTGTCGCCTTCAGGAGCCTTGTCGCCTTCGGGAGCCTTGTCGCCTTCGGGAGCCTTGTCGCCTTCAGGAGCCTTGTCGCCTTCAGAATCATGATCGCCCGGTTCATGATCGCCGTGTTCGCCGTCGTCTTCGTGGCCTTCAACGGGAGGGTTAACGTTGACGGGGCCTTCATCAATGATGCCGGGTTCTCCGCCGCAACCGAGTGTGAAAACCGCGAGTGCCGCCACGGCCAAAAGGGTGTAGAATCGTTTCATCAGTCTGTACCTTTCCTGGAAGTCGCTTGTGGTTCTAGCCCGATTGTCTTACCGGGCGTAGAAGGTTGATTGGCCTGATTCTCACAGGATGTGATACGAGGGGTAGGGTAGGTATTCCCATTTCTTGCGTTTTTCCGTTTTTTTTTGCCAATTGAGCGAAGACGGGAATAATGCACCAACGGGATGGATCTTTGGATGTGGCGAGCACAAAGAAACGGTAACTGCTCATGACACAGGGCGACGGACCCGCGCGGCCGGACATGGAGACCCTGATCGCGGACCACTCGGCCGCATTGTACGCCTACGCCTACCGCCTGTCGGGCAGCGCGGCGGAGGCCGAGGATTTGACCCAGCAGACCTTTCTGATTGCCCACCAGAAGGCGGAGCAAATTCGTGACCATAGCAAGGCTCGCGGCTGGTTGTTCCGGGTGCTGCGAAACTGCTTCCTCAAGAGCCGCCGCAAACCCGAACCATCGACGCCCGGCCCGACGGAGACTGACGTTGACGCGCTGCCTGAAATTGTGTCTGTGACCGATATCGACGGACAGCGTTTGCAGATGGCCCTGAACCAGCTTCCCGATGCGTTCCGCTTGGTTCTGGTGATGTTTTACTTCGACGAGTATTCCTACAAGGAAATCGCCGAACAGTTGGAGATCAAGATTGGCACGGTGATGAGTCGATTGGCTCGAGCGAAGTCGCGTTTGCGAGCAGAGCTTGCGCCGGCAGTTCAAGATGGATCCTTGGGCTGTGTCTATTCGCCCGAATCGCTTCAGGAACCCACAGGGTAGTCGTTATGGACGATCGACAAGCACGATTTATTGATGCGATCGAGGCGTGTCGCCCCGGCCGAGATGATCTGCAGCGCGCCGTCGATGGCGAATACTCGGAATTGACCGAACTAGCTCGCGAGCTCGAGTCGTCGACGGAACTTCGACAGCGATTTCAGGCCACCCAACAATCGGACGCTAGAATCCAGAAGGCCTTTGTCGACGTACCGAGTCCCCAGGGGTTGGCAGATCGAATCGCCGCCCACATTGCCCAGCACACGGATGCCGAGAGTGCCCTGAAAGCGGGCGAAGTCGAGGCGGCTGCGAGCCGTGTCGAAACAAGCATGAGCGAAACAACCGCCAGAACGTCTATTTGGATGCGAAGACGCTGGTTGATTGCAGCTGCTGCGGCCGCCGTGGTCTTGGCGATCGCCTCCCCTTGGCTGCTCGACGACAAAAAGTGGACCAAGGATGATGTGCTCAAACGTGTTTCGGATTGGGGAAAGAGCTCTCGAACAGCGTGGCGGGAAGATGACGCCCCAGCCAAACGCCCTTGGAGTAAGCAGCTGGCCTACACCCCGGACAAAGTGGCTAACGTTCGTTTAGTAGCCGCCGACTCATCCGCGGCGGTGTATCAGTATGTGCGTCCGCTGCGAGCCGAGCAGGGATCGATCCGGCTGTACGTGCTCAAGAAGAGCTCGATTGCTCTCCCCGCCTCGCCGCCCCCGACTCCTCAATTCGACAGCCAGGGCCAGCAGATTGGCGTTTGGGCCGAGGGCGACTTAGTCTACGTTCTCGTTGTTCGCAGCAACCGGGACGCCTATCGCCGACTTGTCCGCTCCAGCGCTAGGCGAACGGTCTAGCGTCTCTTTCCGGCGCCACCCCGAAAAGCTTGGCTAACCCGTACGACCGGCGCCTTTACTCGCGAGTCTGCGGGTCAATGTTCCTCGCTGCAACCCTGCGATTCAACCCAGGGCTTGCCGTTTGCCGACGAGTTGAAAGAGCCAGCTCGCGAAACGGTTCATGCGAGAAGTCGAGTATTGACGAGTACGGTGGTCGGATCCGCGAGATGTCGCGCGACCTCACGCTGCGGCTTGTCAGTCTGCCGCTCCATTCTAGTTTTTCGAGAGTGCGAAAGAAGACCTGGCAAACGAGGGCTAGGATCAACCATACAAAGTACGGAGGTTTCGGTCATGTTTCGAATCGCCTTTGCAGCGGCCCTGTTGATTGCCTGTGGCCAAACATTGAACGCCCAAGACGACGTCGCCTTTGGCGAGCCAAGCGCCGCCAGCCCATCCGACCAGCCGGTCGCCGTTCCCGCGGACATCTCGCCCGAGGTTTGGGTCTACATGCAGTCCCTCAAGCGCTACGACGACCCCAAGCAAGCAGTCAGAAGGAAAGCCGAAGAGCGATCAGCTCGGCGCCGAGCTCGCTTAGAGTCGCAGCGTTGGTATGGCATCTCGCCTCTTCGCCCCTCCGCTTCCCCCCTGCCCTTCATGGGTTCGGCCGCGCCGTCCTGGGTTGGAAACTCATGGGATCCCTATCGCTGGGTCAGCCCCACCACGCCCCGAGTCGTTTTGCACGGCGCACGGGTCACTCGCTAGAAGGCATTGGGCCGCGACGATGCGGACGTGCGGAGTGATTGCAGCTCATTCCTTGGACGGAGTTAGCTGTCGCTTACGCAGCCCCACATCGTCGCTTTTTCCGGCCGAATAGACGCCGTCAGGGCCTGCGCTGAAGACTGCCCAGCCATCGGCGTCTCTCTCGATGGTGAGTGGTAGGCCGTTGCCAAATGGATCCACCTTGCTTGCGGCGGGTAGTTCAAGGTCTTCCAGCATCGCCTCTTGGTCCGCTGTTGCGGTGAGTCGCTCGACGACTTGCAGGCATCGTGATGCCGCAAGCCAGCGTAGCGCTGCCGTTCGCGTTGCATCCAAGGCGGGATTGGCGGGGCCAGCCGTTTTGGTCGTACCTGCTGCGTTTCGAGCCAAGCCGCCCCTTTCGACCTCTGCAATTTGTTGTTCGACTGAGTCGAATAGTTGTCCAAGCTGGAACGACATTGCAAACGATCCGCCTTGAGCACGCGCGTTCTCAATGGCGACAACGCGTTCCGTCCGCATCGCGCGCAGGTAGGCCTCGCCGATATCATCGTTCGCCATCTCGGCCCGCAAGGCGGTCCGCGTCGCGTCACTTACGTCGCCAGCCCGCAAACCGTCGTTCACCGAATCGGCGCCGGTCTGTCGAATGGCGACTGAGACTAGCAATGACATCGCACTCGGCTCATGTCCAATATGGCGGCCAAGCCGCAAAACATCGATCCCAACTTGAACGGCCTCGTCTGCCTTCCCTTCACGGGCCAAGACCTCGCTCTTCAGGCAGAGCACGCGCGCGATCGATCGAGTCGACGCAGCTCGGTCCTGCATGACGCGGATTGACTGACTTGGTTCGTAGTCGAATTGAGCCCCGTAATTCGGCAGTTGAATCGCCTGGCGAATAGACTCGATCGCGTCATCGTTTTCAGCGAACAACTTTGTGGCAAGTGCCGCGTCGCTATCCGACAGCGGCCCACCGTAGTCCCTGTTGTCAATCACGGGCGCTAATGCTGCGACGACTTTCGCGACATCTGCGGCCGCGGTCGCGGTCGCCAAGCCGATAGCGGCGTTTTCCTGATCCGGAATCGTTGCGCTTTGCTGTTTGAGATCTCTGAGCGTCGTCGGTTCGCCCTGCTCGCGAAGCGCCCTGATCCTTGCTCCAGTTCCGCTGCCAAAGGCCATGATCAGGGCGACGACAAAAACCACCGCGCCTGCTCCGACGATGCCGACCCAGACGAGTTTCATGCCAATGGGTTGTCGTTCGGCCGAATTGGCGGGCGACTCCGCGCGGTCTACCGCGTCGGCCATGTTCTCATCCTCTGTTTGCTGGGTAACAGGCTCTGTTGGACGCCGCTCGGGTCTTATCTGACCTGCCTAGCTTTGGTCCGCAGGTACGCTGTAGCCGAGGCCAGGGCCATCGAGACAGGCCGTCTCGACGAGGCCCCGGGTGATATTGAACATGCCAGGGTAGTCGTTCACCCAGGGTTCGTTTCCAGCGGGGCAATATTGGCGGCCGTTCCCTTCGATGGCTGCGACGGTTGGCATGCGGGCCGCAAGGCTCGCCGAATGCAGGAAGGAAGCGCCGATGCAGGTCAGGTCCTGGACGCACAGAAACATGTTGTACTTTTGGGCCGCCGCGCCCATCAACAGAGCCTCACTTTGACCTTTGCACGCCTTCAACGCCACGCCCGAGTACCCTTGTTCCTTGGCGAGAAGCAGGCTTTCGAAATCGATCAGTGACTCGTCGATGACGACCGGTTTGATCTTGGCTGCCTCATGCATGCGGTTTTCCGGATTGGCCCGCAAGTTACGGTGTGTCGGTTGCTCAATATACTGAACTCGATCCAGTGCCTGGGGCGCTTGCTCTTTCAGCCGGTGGAGAAAATCGAGCACATATTCAACGCTTTCGCATTTCTCATTGAAATCGAGCGAGTACCACCATTGCGAACAGCCCCGCGCGGCCTGAGCTTCTTCGGAAATGCGATCGATCGAGGCGACTCGCTGAACGTCCCAGTTGAGGTCGTCGCCGGCGAGTTTTATTTTCAAGTGGGTCAGGCCATCGGCCGCGATCCACTCGCCCAGCGTCTCCGCAACGCCGTCGTCGAGACGGTTTTCAATGTCGCCCGGAGACAAGGGGTCGAGCGCGCCGACAAGATGATAGAGGGGCAGCTCGGACTTGGGCGAGCGGAGCGTGTATCGATCTAGATATTCGCCGGCAAAGTCCTGGTTCAAGTAGGCCGAAATGTCTCGATTGACAAATTGCTCACCGAGCAGGTTGTACGAGTTGGCGTCCAGTGCTTTTCCGTACGCGTCATGAATTGCGCCTTCCAGCGGGCTTGCCGAAACGAGAAGCGCCAGACGAGGCATGGCTTCCGACATCGCCAGACGAGCAACAACCTCTTCCGCAGCCGAATCGTAGTTCTGGGCGAGCGCATGGGTCAGCTCCAAGGGATGCCCATACTCGCTGTGACTGTCGGCCGCTGAGACGATACTGCGGCCCGTCTGAATCATTGCCTCCAAGGTCTGCTCGCCCGGGACGCTCGCCGACGGCCATCCCCAGGCGTTGCCTACCGGCATGGATCCCAATCCGACCGCTCGTCGACCGTCTCGCGTTTCCACCTGGACATGAACGTTCAAGAGCACAACATCGTTTACGACGCGTCCACCGAACTTAATCGGCGTTCGGTAGTCGATCCGTTGTTCGGATGTCGTGGCGGAGACGATGCGGATGTCGGTCGATTTGGACAAGAGATTCCTCGCAAGGTGGATGTGACTAGACCAAACTGTTGCGAACGGCCCATACGGCGGCTTGCGTGCGGTCGTTAACGCCAACTTTGCGAAGGATATGTTGCACGTGTTCCTTGACCGTCTCGTAACTGATGTGCAGCACCAAGGCGATTTCCTTGTTGGTCAAGCCGAGAGCGACTTGCCGCAACACTTCGCTCTCGCGTTGGGTAAGCGGAACTTCGACGTCGGCGTTCAAGCGAGGCGTCGCCAAGGCCCCGGTGACTCGGCGAAGTTCTTCTCGAGTCCAGGCATTCTCACCCTTCGCCACGCTTCGAATGGCGGCCAGCAGCTTTTCGCTGGGCGCGCCTTTGAGCACATACCCAGCCGCGCCCAAGTCGCCGGCTCGAGCCACATAGGTTGGATTGTCAAACGTCGAGAACACCAGCACAGGCAGCTCCGGCCGGTCATACTTGAGCCGATTCAAAGCGCTTAGGCCGTCGCTTTGGGGCATGCGAATGTCGAGCAAGACTAGATCCAGATCTGGAAGGAGCGAGGCAGCCTTGCTGACCGCCGCGTCGCCGCTCGCCGCCTCGCCGACAACTTCGATCTCGGTGTCTTGCACCAGCCGCCGGATGCCAAATCGCACGATTTCATGGTCATCAACGACAAGAATCCGAATGGACATTTCCGCTCCAGATTGTTGGTTGCGGCGTCTTGTCCTTCGCGCCGTTGGGAATCGCCCCAAGTGAAATGTTGGCCATCGTTTGGACTGACGAGATGAGCCGCCGACTACTATGGCATAAAAGCCGCTTGGTTGCCACAACGCCAACCGGCTCATCCACCGCTTTTACCGTCGCCAAAGGAATACCGAAAAGCAGCCCTCAGTGCAGCACCGGGCAGACATCGAACCATGACTGGCCGAGCCGGCCAATCCACCCATTGGACTCGGGCGGACCCCATTCGCCCAGTGCATAGAACCCTAGTTGAGGAGCCAGGGCGCCGCTCCACGCCGCAACGATTGGGTCGATAACACCCCAGGCTAACTCGACCTCATCGCTGCGGGCAAACAGACTGGCGTCGCCATTGAGAGCGTCGAGCAGCAGTCGTTGGTAGGCATCGGGTAAGCTGACCAGAAACTCCTCGCGAAATCGGAAGTCCAAGTCGGTCATTCGCAGACGCATTCCAGCATCAGGCACCTTCGTTTGAAATTGCAACTGCACGCCCTCGGCAGGCTGAATCTGAATCACAAGTCGATTGGCGTCGACGTGTTGATGGCGAGTTCCAGAGAACAGTAGGTGCGGTGGCGAACGAAATTGGATGACGATTTGTGTCGTTCGGCACGACATCGCTTTTCCACTTCTCAGATAGAAGGGAACGCCGTGCCAACGCCAGTTGTCAATGTTCAGCTTGAGTGCTGCAAACGTTGCGGTCTCACTATCGCTCGGCACGCCATCTTCCGAACGGTAGCCCCGGTATTGCCCTCGCAACGTCCGCTCCGTGAACTCGTCCCCCTCCAAGGGCCGAACGGCCTGAAGCACCTTGACTTTCTCGTCCCTCACCATGTCCGCTTCAAAACGAGGCGGCGCCTCCATGGCTGTAATCGTCATTAACTGCAAGAGGTGGTTTTGAAACATGTCTCGCAGGATGCCGGAGCCATCGTAATAGGCTCCTCGAGATCCCACTCGCACATGCTCGGCAACCGTGATCTGAACATGATCGATATAGTTCCGATTCCAAAGCGGTTCAAAGATGCTGTTGGCGAAACGCAACACGAGCATGTTCTGAACGGTTTCCTTGCCCAAATAGTGATCAATGCGATAGACGTCCTTTTCGTCGAACACGCGATGGAGGTCTTCGTTGAGCCGCCGCGCAGAATCGCGATCGACTCCAAACGGTTTCTCGATCACGATGCGACGCGGAGCATTCCCTGCCGCCAGGCCGCTACTTCCGAGTTGCGCGGCGGCTTGAGCGTAAAGCCTGGGCAAAGTCGAAAGATAGTAGACGCGCGCGACATCTTCGCCGCCATCCAATTGCGAGAGGCGGCTGGCCAGAGCCGCAAAGTCCGTCGCCTGGCCGATGTCCAAGGTCTGGTAGTAGACGCGCGAAGCAAAGTCGTTCCAAGCCTTGGCCTGAAACTCCTCTCCCACAAACTTGGCTGTCGTTTCGCCTAAGGAATCTCGCCAGCGGTCATCGCTAAATTCGCTTCGTGAGCAGCCGACAATCCGTGTCTCCGCCGGCAGTCGGCCCTTGATGTGCAGGCGAAACAGAGCGGGGATTAACTTCCGCTGCGTCAGGTCGCCCGACGCTCCAAATATGACAAGCGTGTGCGCCATTTCTCAAGCCATCCGCGCGTTGTTAGGACGCCCATGCGTCAGGCGTTCGACGATCACCGCGTTCGTCGTTCATGCAGCCAATCGGTGTGGAAATCGCCGTCCTTGTCGGTCCGCTTGTAGGTATGGGCGCCGAAGTAATCGCGTTGAGCCTGCAGCATATTGGCCGGCAGGCGTTCTCGTCGATAGCTGTCGTAATAGGCCAATGCGGCGCTGAAGGCGGGTACGGGCAAGCCCAATCGCGTCGCTTCGATGACGACTCGTCGCCAAGCGGCTTGCGCGTTGTGAACCGCCTTGGTGAAATAAGGGTGCAGCAAGAGGTTTTCCAGATTGGGATCCGAGTCGAACGCCTCTTTGATGCGGTCGAGAAACTGGGCTCGAATGATGCAGCCCCCTCGCCACAGCAGCGCGCAGTCGCCGTAGTTCAAAGGCCAGGCATGCTCCTCCGCAGCGGCTTGCAACTGAACAAACCCCTGGGCGTAACTACAGATCTTGGAAGCGTAAAGGGCTGCTCGAATCGACTCGATGAAATCGTCCCGCTCCGCTTCAATCTTCGCTTGGCCCTCTCCTTGATTAAATTCCGGTCCGTTGAGCACGTGGCTCGCTCGCCCCCGCGCGGCCTTTTGGGCGGATAGGCTGCGAGCATAAACGGCGGCCGTGACGAGCGTGCTAGGGACTCCCAGATCCAGAGCCAATTGACTCATCCACTTGCCCGTCCCTTTGGCGCCGGCTGAGTCTAAAACCTTATCGAGCAAACGTCCTTCGCCGTCCGGGTCGTCCACGCTGAAAATATCTCGAGAGATTTCGATCAGGTAGCTTTGCAGATCGCCTCGATTCCACTCGTCGAAGACATCGTACATCTCGTCGTTTGAGAGCCCCAAGCCTTCCTTAAGCATCAAGTAGGCTTCGCAAATCAGTTGCATATCGCCGTACTCAATTCCGTTGTGCACCATTTTTACGTAGTGCCCGGCTCCGCGAGGCCCGACCCACTCGCAGCACGGGATATCTGCGTTCGGTCCCACTTTGGCCGCGATTGCCTGGAAGATCGGTTTGACGACAGGCCACGCCCGTTCACTGCCGCCAGGCATCATGCTGGGACCCTTTAACGCGCCTTCTTCGCCGCCGGAAACGCCCGTGCCAACGAACAGCAAGCCGGCCTCTTCAACTTGCTTCGTTCGTCGTTCGGTGTTCTCGAAGTGGGTGTTGCCGCCATCGATGATGACGTCGCCCGGCTCAAGCAGAGGAATCAGTTGATCAATGATCGCATCGATGGCCGGCCCCGCCTTGACCAGCATCATGACTTTGCGCGGTCTGGCCAGATTGCCGACAAGTTCCTCAATGCTGTGGCAACCGACGAAACTCTTTCCTGCGGCGCGTCCGGCGATGAAATCGTCAACTTTAGAGGTGGTCCGGTTGAAAACAGCGACGCGATATCCCCGGCTCTCCACGTTCAACGCCAGATTCTCACCCATCACCGCCAAGCCAATTAGGCCGAAATCGCACTGTGGTTCCATCGCCAGTTCCCGCTCCCGTCCTTCGAATAGACTTGTTCATGAGGTCAGAGCGATTGTAGCTCTCCTCACTACTTGCGGCAACGACCTCGGGCACACTCCCCAACCGCGCCTCGCTCAGTCGGAGGACCGCGAATCTCGCCGCCCTCGCTCTGAAGATAGAACAGGCGAGGCGCGCCGACCGCGACCGGGGACGCGCAAAAAAAACACACCTCGCGTCGAGGTGTGTGGGAGTTCTGATTACATTTTCCGCTTTGCGCTACGCTGCTCGTCGCAACACGACCACTGGCGCAGGCGAGGCCAGGACACGGGCGATCGCGAGTCGAGCGATCTCGTCCATCACGGCGGCGGCGAGCTGAGTCGTGGAGAGGTGGGCGCCTTCTTGTGAATGCCGGATGTCGTTTTCGACATCGAGTCGCGTCCGAGCCTTCACGTAGCCTCGTAATTCAGCGATTGGCAGTCGTGCGGCGCGAGGTTCGATCTTGCACCAGGCGGCGTCGAGACATCGCATGGCAATCTTCTCAGCAACTTCATTGAGCCCTTCACCGCCGCGCAACATCGCGATCCACTGCTTAAAACCCATTGCGGATCCTTTCCGAGGAGACGTTCATCCATGTGGTGATCGAGCGTCGCGAGTATTAGATGGGAGAATCGACGCTCTGAAGATGAGGATCGTGCCGGAAGGGGGACAATCTTCAGCCTGCTCTTTGAGACGCGGCGTGGGCCATGTGGGTAAACTGTGCCCATCGTCGCTATCGAGGCGAAGAAATCAAATGCGACCGGCCGAAGACTTTGCTCGGTCGCTAAAGTCGGCAGTCAAATTGGACGATAGCCATTGGACGGGTGCTTGGACGCCGTTCACACCGGTTGGGCAACCTTCGGCGAATGGGCAAAGCAGACTAGCCCTATTCACCAATTCCGCTAAAATGCCGTTTCCACAACGATCATCAAGGCGCCGTAGCCAAGTGGCTAAGGCAGCGGATTGCAAATCCGCCATCCCCGGTTCGAATCCGGGCGGCGCCTCTTCTTTTTACTGGGTTTGAGGCACATTCTCCTCACCCTGTCCGCCAGCCGCACCCGCGTTTCTCGTTGCCTCCCAGAGGATGGATGCCGTGCGTTGAGCGTTCTGGTCCACATAGAATCGGAGCGTCGTATCGATCGACTCATGCCGCATCAGTTCCATCAGGATCTGCGGCATCACGCGTTCGGACCATCGGGCACCGAATGAGCGACGAAGGCGTGTGGTGAATGAACTCGAACCTCAGGCGGGGGGATCGGGTTTTGGCATCGCTGACGAGGGAATTGCCTAGCCCTGACGTTCAGCACGCCGGACAGTTCTGCCTGGCGGTGAGTTCGGCCGAGACCATCGCATACTGACTGCGTAGAATTCTGGAAGGATGCGTTGGCGAGTTTCTTGACCTAACGGGGCGCGCTGGTTTTGATGCCTATCTACTCACGTCAATTCTCGATCCGGCAATTGTGCACACTGTGTGTTGCAGCTTTCCTAGCAAATGTGTTCGTGGCTTGCGACTTGGACGAATGGTCCGGGATTTGTCAGGATGCGTATAGTGGGAAGCCTCACCAGGTGTTGATTGGTTCTATCGCTCGGGACTCCTGTTTGGCACTCGATTTCGAGCTGCGTTCTGCGTTCGTGGCGTAATCTGGTTCACTTGCTCACTCTGCCAAGATCGTTGGCAGTCATCTCGTCCAGCGAGCTGAGGGTGGCTGGACTCCTAGGCGATCAACGGGCGGAGGAGTTGTGCGTCGTGAATGCTTGTGAGCCGATCGTCGAGTCCGTTGCGGTTGAATACCAATCGCTTGTCATCGAGGCCCAGTAGGTGCAGGATGGTTGCGTGCAAGTCAGCTACGGGAGTTTTGTTCTCGGTTGCGTAGTAGCCGAACTCATCCGTTGCACCATAGGCTTGGCCGCCCCGAACACCTCCGCCAGCCAGCCAGACGCTGAAGCCCTGCTTGTGGTGGTCGCGGCCTGCGCCGCCTTGGCTGACGGGCGTTCTTCCAAACTCCCCTCCCCAAAAGACCAAGGTCGAATCGAGCAACCCGCGTTGCTTGAGATCCTTAAGCAGGGCTGCCGTGGGTTGATCCGTCTCCAGGCAGCATTCTTTGGTTCGCGCCGCATTGTCTGCGTGGGTGTCCCACATTTGGCCGCGTATGAAGACTTGCACGTAACGAACTCCTCGCTCGACCAGTCGTCTCGCCATCAAACACCGTTTGCCGTAGCTGGCGGTCTTCGGATTGTTCAGGCCATACAACTCCTGCGTGGCTGCGGTCTCCGCGGATACATCGAGGGCTTCGGCAGCGGAGACCTGCATCCGGCCAGCCAACTCGTAACTTGCGATACGCGCTTCGAGTTGTTCGTCAAGCCCCGGGTTCTGCGACTTGTGCCTCTGATTAATATTACGCAGCATCGCGAACCGAAGAGCTTGGAGTTTCTTGGAAACGCCTTTGGGCGGTTCGAGGTGCAGAACCGGCGACCCACTGTGGCGAAAATGGACGCCTTGGAATCGCGGAGGCAAGAACCCAGAGGACCAGTTGCGCGTGCGATCGACGGGCAGTTTACTGTCGTTTCGCAAGACGACGTAGGCAGGCAACTCTTTGTTTTCGGACCCGAGGGCATAGTTCACCCAGGCTCCGATCGTTGGGCGACCTGAGACGGTGCGGCCAGTATGCATGTGCCATAGCGCCTGTTCGTGATTGTTGTGCTCAGAGACCATCGAACGAATGACGGCGATGTCGTCTGCGCATTGTGACGTGTGCGAGAGGATCTCGGAGTACTCAACTCCACACTCGCCAGATCGCCGAAACTTGAACGGCGATCCCATTAAGCCGCCATGCTTGGAAAGCTTCACCAAGTCCGCGAAGTCTTTAGGCATGGGCTTGCCATGATGTTTATTTAACGCGGGCTTTGGGTCGAGCAAGTCCATGTGGCTCGGCCCGCCGTGCTGAAACAACTGAATCACCGCGGTGGCTGTTGGAGGGAAATGGGGACCGTGGGCCAGCGGTGAATCCTCGCTCCCACCTGCTCCGCCGCAGTCGTCAGCCAATAGTGACGACAGTGCGATCCCCGTCAGTCCAGTCCCGACACGCGCGTACAATTCTCGGCGGTTCAACAGATCAGCCAAGTGCAGATAGTCGTCGTGTCCGCATGCCATGACGGAATGCTCCAGGTCAATTATGGTACGTAAAGGAATTCGTTGCTGTTGAAAACGACAATCGCCAACTGAGTCCAGGCGTCCATCTCGTTCCGTTGTTTCTCTTCCTTTGAGTTGGGTTCCGCCTTGGTCGATGGATCCGCAGTTGTCGATAGCGCGGCGACTGAACGCAAGAACTCGAAATATTCGCGGTGTTCAACTGCAGTGGGCGAGCGAGAGTAGGCCAGCTGAAACAGAGTATCCAATCGGCTTTTCGGATCGTTCGGCCGTTTCTCAATAACCCGTTTCGCCAGCGTCTTCGCGTTGCTGGCGGTGAATCCGCTATTTAGCATTGATAGCGCTTGCGTCACGACAATCGACTTGGTCCGTTGAGTACAGTTTGTTTCCATCGTCGGTGTGTCGAACAACTCAAGTAACGTGACGGCTTGGCTTCGTCGAACGATCAAGTAGATGCTGCGGCGGTTGCCAGCCGGCGTATCGACTGCGGTAACCAAGCCCTGGCTATTTCTGTTGACGGGCACGGGCGATCCGTGCATCGTGAGATTGAGTTTTCCAGCCACCGAGAGAATGGCGTCGCGAATGGCCTCTCCTTCGATTCTTCGCGGCGGCCAGGACCCAAGCAATTCGTTGCTTGGGTCAATAGTCTGCAGTTTCACATTGAGTTGAGATGATTGGCGGAAAGCGGAAGAATTCAAAATCAAGCGATGCAATTTCTTGAGACTCCAGCCTTGCTTGATGAACTCGGTGGCAAGCCAATCGAGCAGGTCCGGATGCGTTGGCCGCGCGCCGATTTTTCCGAAATTGTCGAGCGAGCTCACGATGCCAGTCCCAAAGTACTGGGCCCAAACTCGATTGACCTGCACTCTTGCAGTCAACGGATTCTTGGGATCGACCAACCACCGAGCCAAGGCGAGCCGGCGCCCAGACGTTCGGTAGCCTGGGCGGACTTGCAGTTCATAACCAGCTGGCGCTAGAACCCGGGGTAGATGGGGCTTCACGACGATTCCTGGAGTTCGAAAGTCGCCCCGTTTTAGCAAGTGGGTCGGTTGTGGTTCGCCTTCGAGATCGTAGATTCCGCGGATCTGTACAATCGATTCTCGCAAAGACGTCTCCGACGCGATGGCTGCATTCAGTTTCGACAGTTGCTGCTCAAACGCGGGAAACCGCTTGGACAAGTCCGCTTGGGAAACTTTCACGCCAGCCGCGTTCTCAGCAATGAGCTGTTTTTGGTCTGTGTTTCGTTTCTTTGGATCGAGCAGAATCGCTGCCTTCAGATTCTTGAGCAAAGTAGCGTCTTTGATTTCAGCCAAATCGGTTCGCAACGCCTTGTCTCTGAATCTCGCGGTCGACGACGTGATACTCGCTTCCAACTGCTTAATCCTGGCATTGGTTCGTTGGTTATCGCCAGCGACTCGCTTGACTTCCTCTTCGCTCGCCATCGGTAGATTGCGTTGTGGCGACACGATCCACCGTTTGGCATCAAGCGCAGGGTCAAAGAACGCCCACAGTTGGTAGTAGTCGCGTTGGGCGAAAGGGTCCATCTTGTGTTCGTGACAGCGTGCACATTGCAGCGTGAGTCCAAGCAGGCTTGTGCTGAAGATCTCCACGGTGTCTGCAATCACCTGATTCACTTCAGGTTGCTCGATATAGCCGGGATACGTTGGATCGGGCGCCATTCTCATGAAGCCAGTCGCGATTAGGTTGTCCACCATTTCCGGTGTGAGTTCGTCGGCTTGCCTCCAGTCGGCCAGTTCGTCTCCGGCGATTTGCTCGAGCAGGAATCGGTCAAATGGCTTGTCTGCGTTGATCGAGCGGATAACGTAGTCGCGATATCGCCAGGCTTCTGGCCTCAGTCGATCGGCTTCAAGATAGCCGTCTGAATCAGCGTACCCTGCAACATCAAGCCAATGGCGTCCCCAACGCTCGCCGTAACGCGGCGAATCAAGCAGTTCATCAATCAGCTCTTCGTATGCATTCGAACTTGAGTTGTTCACAAAGTTCTGAACTTGTTCACTCGTCGGCGGCAGACCGTGCAGCGCAAAGGAGAGTCGCCGAATCAGCGTATTCTTGTCTGCAGCAGGCATGAAGGATGCGCCGTGCGGTTCGAGTTGTGCCAACAGGAACGCATCGATGGGGGTCCGCACAAGATCGCCGTGCCGGACAGTGGGAACCGTTGGTCTCTGCGGCGGTTTGAACGCCCAGAAGTCGCGGTCTTTTGCCGTCAGCTGATGATCGCCGTCTGTATCCGGAAGCGGCAACTCGTCTTTTCCTTGCAGTCGAGCTCCTTCAGCCACCCATCGATGAATCGCCATCCGATTTGCGTCACTCAACTTGGGTGATCCCTCTGGCGGCATCTCGCCTTCCTCGATCATCTCCAGCAGGAGGCTCATGCGGGGCTGTTTTAGATCCAGGCCTGGGCCACTGTCCCCTCCTTGAAGCAGGGTGAATCGGCGACGAAGATCGAGCCCTGCTTTTTGCGATGTCCCGCCATGGCACTTGAAGCAACGCGATCGAAAGATAGGAACGATGTGCTTCTCAAACGTCAGTGACGATGGGTTGATGGGTTGCTTTGCACCGTCATCATCTTCAGCGGGTGAATAACTCGTCGCCAGCAGGGCGGCCCCGAGCGACAACAACGCTAGAAGAACACTCGCGGAGATCGGCCTCTTCTTGGTGAACATGCTGGCGAAGCCTCGGTTGTCGATGCAAGAACGGCTCAACTCGCCACAAACGCAGGAGACTCTACCCGACGCGATCGCAATCAGGCGACATAGTTCGGTCTTCGAGGATTCGATCGTACCACAATTGCCAACGTCGTTCGTCGATAATTGCCAACGTCGTTCGTCGATAGGCTACCCGTCTCGCCAATTCCGCCAGGCGCCTCAATCTCCTCGTCTCGGCTTGGTACACTGGACGACATGAGTGAGTCCTTGAGAATCGTCTACCTAATGCGCGGGTTGCCCGCGTGTGGCAAGAGCCACACCGCTCGGCGACTGGCGCGCGACGAGGGAATCGTTCTCGAGACCGACGAATATTTCTACACTCAAGTTGGCGACGACTCGTCGAGCTACGACTATAGCGACCAGTTGTTGCCCGTTGCCCGGGAGTGGAATCTGGCTAGATTTCGGGACGCGATCACATGCCGAATGACGCCGGTTGTTGTCGATCGCGGCAACGGACTCAATGCAGAAACGCGGGCCTACGCAGCCCTGGCCGACGAACACGGATACGAAATCGAACTCGCTGAACCGGAGTCACCCTGGTGGCAGGAGCTGCGAATCTTGTTGAAGTACAAGCAGTTCGTCGACGACCAGCTGTTTGACGCCTGGGCGAGGAAACTTGCCGACGCGACTCGCGATTCGCACCGAGTTCCGGCGTCCACCATCCGGCACTGGATGTCACGTTGGCGCCATGATCTGACGGTGGCGGACATACTCAAACTCGACTAGCGGCCTACGTTGGCAGTGCGGCGATAAACCGGCCGTGCACCCATCGTCGAAAGAGATGTTATCGAGGCGCCGACATGCAGTGCGAGCCTCGGCTTCTATAACTCCGTCTGCAACGGCTGTTGTTACTGCGGCGCAGCGGCCATCAATAGTCGCCAGAATTGCGCGTCGAATCGGGGCTGGCCGTTAACGTCGGGCGAGGCTCCCAGACGCGTAACGACGATTTGTCTGGAAGGCACAACATAGCACTTTCGTCCCAACGCACCGAGCGCCGCATACATGTCGTTTGGGGCGGTGGCGAGCAGCTGGCCTCGCACGAGACGTTGTCCCCGAAGGACGGATTTTTGGCCATTGAGCCACCACAGATAGCCGTACGAGGGGTTCATGGTTTGCGATGTCGAGACGGCGGCTTTCAAATAGGCTTGGTCGGATAGCAGCCTACGATCTCCCCACCGACCGTTTGCCAGCATCAGCTGACCAAACCTGGCGAGGTCGCGCGCGCTCGTGGCGAACCCATATGAATTTGTTGGCCCGCTGCCAATCCCCTTGCGTTTGACCCAACGAGATTCGCGCATGCCGATTGGCGTAGTGAGCCACTCGGACGTCAGCTCATTGGGCGACTTCTTTGCGGCTGCAGAAATCGCCAACAGCGTGCGCGAGTACGCGGTCGTGTTGTACTTCCACTTGACGCCGGGGCGGACGACGAATCTCAGCCGATCGTCCAACCCGCTGCTCATCGAAATCAGATGGCGAATCGTAACGGCTGATTCTTGGGACGCGGTCGCCTGTGACCAACCGACTCCCAGGTACTCGTGGACTGGGGCGTCCAACTTGATTAGCTTCTTCTCTATCGCGATTCCCGTGAGAAAGCTGACGACACTCTTTTGGACGGAGGCGACGTCCTCGATCTTGCCGCCTGCACTCGCGTCGCCGTGCACCATGCGGCGATATCGAATGCTCGGCCGTGACACGGCTTGGTAACGCTCCGCCAAGACTCGGCCGCGAAACGAGACGACGACGCCCGACGACTTTCGTTGCATGGCGAATCGAATCGCCTTGTCCAACTTGTCTTGATTCCAACCGACGTCGGCAGGCTTGACCGATTCCCACTGTTCGCCTGGGAAGTACAATTCGTCGGCTCTCGCGGTCGCGACGACGATCAACAGCGGCAGCAAGGCCGCAATCCAGGGTGTTCGTTTCATGGCAGTCCAAGGATGAGGAAAAAGTCAGGGCTTGGGTTGGATCCGCCGACACCTGGACAAGACAGATCGAGTATCGTGGATTATAGCCTCGCGGAGTCCGATGGCACTGTCGGTTACTGCCAAAAAAGAGCTGATGGAATCGAGCGAATGACGAACTCAATGACCGCCGTCGCGAGCGACTTGACGATTGTGTTAATCGACGTCCAGCCTCATTTTCTGCTTCCGCTGGGCGACGCGGAACCCCTGTTGGTGCGACTGGAACAACTGTTGATCACTGCCCGTTGGTTCGATTTGCCCGTGATCACGACAGTGGAAGAGCCCGTGAATCTCAAAGGCGAACTTCCAACGCGACTAGCTGAGCGTTTGCCTGCCAATACGCAACAATTCACGAAGCAGTCGTACGACCTGTGTCGCGAGACCAAGATTTGCAAGGCGCTGACCAAACTCGGAAGGCGGCAGATCGCCGTGGCGGGCGGCGAGACCGACGTCTGTGTGCTCCAGTCGGTGCTCGCGCTGGCCTCTGCGGATTTCACCGTCTTTCTACTCGAAGACTGCCTGTTCAGTTCCGAGCAGCGCGTCGAGGCGGCTCGGCGCCGAATGGACCAAGCGGGCGCGATTCCATCCACGTACAAGACGCTATTCTACGAACTGGTTGGCGGCGAGCAGAGCGAACTTTGGCGCCGTCGAGAGGATCTGGCCAAGCTGGGTTGGCTGCCGCCGGAATCGCTGCCGTCGCGTCGCTGGGGCTGAGGATGTTGAAGGGCCCGACGATCACGAACACGCCCATCAATGTAAATGCTGATCTGCAAAAGAGATCACCAGGTTGATTTACTCAGCCGCGTCGCGGACGGAGGGGAGTTGGTCGACGAGTTCCCAATTGGTGCGGCGCATTTCGTCAATCGTGTCGCTCCGCAGCTGCAAGAGTTGAGAGCGATAGCGAGTCTGCAGCGCGAGGTTGACGAGTTCGTCGGGATCGTTCTCGATATCGTAAAGCTCTTCTATTTCGTTCTCCACCAGTGTGCGGATGTACTTGAAGCGTTCTTTTCTCAGAGAGACGTACCAGGGGATTCCGTTCAAATAATGATCGCCGCGATCGGCGGGAATCTGGTTCGTGTCTTTGCCGTAGGAACGCCCGGTAAACGACGTCAACGCCGGATGTGTCCATTCTCGCTTAGGATCGAGCAGTAGCGGCGTGAGGTCGTGGCCATGCATCTTCCAAGGTGTCTTGATGCCGGCGAAAGAAAAGAACGTCGGAATCAGATCGACGCCCGCTACTGGGTGCGGGACGACTTCGCCTTCAGGCAGCGTGCCCGGCATGCTGATGATCAGCGGCGACCGAATGTTGGCGTCGTAGGGAGCGAGCTTGGTGCGGAAGCCGTGTTGCCCCCAGGCGAAGCCTTGGTCGGAAGTAAATACGACAAGGGTGTTTTCGAGCTGGCCCGATTCCTCGAGCGCCCCCATGAGTCGACCGACTGCCTGGTCGAGTCCCAACACGCCTTGGTGGTACTGCCGGACCCAGTCGTTGAGTGTGTTGCCGTGAATGCATCGCGCCCCCTCGACGGTCCGTCCGCCGAAAGCGCCGCCGATCAATTGAGGGATGCCGTTCTCGCCTGGTTCCCAATAGTTGATTTTTTGCATGTAGGCTGGCTTGCCCGGACGAGGCGGGAAGATGTCTTTCGGCACTGGGATCTTTACGTTGGGATAATCCTGCCGATGGCGCACGGCGGGGGTAAACGGGCCATGAACCGCGCCATAACAGACCCACAAGTACCAGGGGCGGCCCTCTTCGCGATGTTCGCCGCGAATAAAATCCTCGGCCAAGTTCGTGTAGTTATCGGTCGAATACCCGCGCATCAGTTTCGTCTCGGTCTTCTGATCCTTGCCGCTAAACTCGATGATCTGGTCGTAGAAATAGTGTCCGGAATTCTGTTGGTACTTGGGCCGATTCCAGACGGCTTGCCAATCCCAATCTCGCCCGGCCCCCGTGTCGGTTCCGGTGTGCCATTTGCCGACATGGGCGGTCGTGTATCCTTCCGAGCGGAATACCTTCGGCCAAAAGGGAGATTCGGCAGGATCGTAGGTGCTGCCCGGGTACTGTCCCACCATCCGCATCGATTCGACGCCGAACTGGTGATGCCCGGTCAGCATCGTCGCTCGGCTCGGCATGCACCATGTGCCGATAAAGGCGTGTCGAAATCGCACTCCGCGCGAAGCTAGTCGATCGATGTTGGGCGTCTTCACCCAGTCCCACGCCTCCTCGTAACAGCCAACTGTTCGGTGCGAGTGGTCGTCGGTGTAAATCAGCAAGATATTCGGCGGCGAGTCGGCGGCTAGAGCCAGTGAGGCCGCAGCGGGCAGAATCAACGCCGTGGCCGCCCATCGCAGCAGCCAAGGCGCGGTGACGCGTAGGTCTGTGTTGCAAAACTGTCTCATGATGCATCTCCGAAAATGGCCGCGTCAAACATCCGACGCCGAACTTTGAGAATCGCGTCGCCAAAACAGAGGCGGCGCGCCCTTCATCTCATGGCGAACTGACTTTCCCGCTCTTCCAACGCCTGACGCACCGGCCAGAACATCGGTGATCGCTTCGCAAAGTAGAGTCCGTTTGGGAGGCAAGAGCAAGCACGCGGCGGCCTCGTCTCCTCGCTGTCCCGCTTAACGCTTACGCGGCAAACGACTAAGTTGTCAATGTTGGCCAGTTGATGTTCCCGCTTTTTGAAATCGAGAGTCGCATGACACGCCAGAATGTCCTGATTACCGGCGGCTATGGCTGCATTGGCGCCGAAACCACGAAATGGCTGTTGAGGAATTCGGATGCAGCTCTTGTTGTCTGCAGCCGCAGGGTGTGTCCGGAACGTTCCGAGCGTGTCTTTCATGACGTCGATCGCTCGCGGATCACATTCATTGCAGCCGATGTGGCCCAGCAAAGCCAGGTTCAACAAATCCTGGTCGAGCAGGACATTAGCCACGTGATCCACTTGGCCGCCCTGCAGACGCCAGACTGCCAGACTCACCGCGATCTTGGGCTTCAGATCAATTTGGCCGGCACGCAAAACATCGTCGAGGCGATGAAAGCGAGCGGGCAGTCGTTCAAACGATATATCTTCGCAAGTTCGGTTGCCGTTTACGGTCCGCGTGCGGCCTACGCCGCGGGGCGCGTGCCGATGCTTGCCGAACCGCAACCGGTAAACGTCTACGGGGCGTGGAAGTTGGCCGGCGAGCACGTCTCGAAGTTCTTCTGCGAGGACACCGGGATTCCGACGCTTACATTGCGTCCCGGCGTGCTCTACGGTCCGGGAAGAGATGCTGGGCTGACAGCGAGCCCCACGACGGCGATGAAGTGTGTCGCGCTCGGGGTGCCGTTTGAGATTCCCTTCCGTTCACTACAGGACTACCTTTACGCACCGGACGTGGGGGGAGCGTTCGGCATTGCGGCATTGGAGCCCTTCGATGGCCATGGCGTATTCACGCTTCCGAGCATTACGCTTGGGACAGACGACATTGTCGAGGCGTTGCGCCAAGCCGCCAGTGACTTGGGGATTGCGGAAAAATTCAAAATCACCGTTGGCGATGATGAGGTCCCGTTTATCTGTGATCTAGACTATGAGCCGTTTACGCTGGCGTTCCCCAGCGCACCTCGCACACCGTTGCGACAGGCCCTTCGAGAATCGCTGAGCGTCTTTCTCGAGCAGGTCCGTCGTGGCTGGCTGAGGGAACAGGACATTAGCGGCTCGTAAGGCGAACAGTGGTCGGGAGGGATGGGCGAAGAAACCGCTTTGGAGTCCCCTTGTGAACCGCAGTGCGGCGTTGTCTGTCTTCGTATTGTCTACCGTCTCCGTTTTGTTGCGTCGACATCGATACTCCGCTAAGCTCATCCAGCGGTTATCTACCTCTGCTCATACCTTATCGAGGACTTCCCAGTGGATTGTCCGTTTTGTGGTAACGCGGCCGACGCGAACGCCGGCACATGCGGAAACTGTGGAGCTGATCTGCGCGGAAGCAAGTCGGCGAATCCCTTTCATGAGGACGCGTATGTCTCGCCGCTTGCCGAACCGATGCCCAGAAAAAACGGCGCCAACGACTTGGCCTTGAAGATGATCGTTCCCATCGGCCGCAGTGGGTACGCGATCGCGGCTGGCTATGCCGGGCTGATTTCGCTGGGCTGCTGCCCCTTAGGTCCCGTCGCCGTCCTGCTCGGCATTCTCGCCTTCCGTGATATCAAGCGCAATCCCCACCTCGGAGGCAAGGGCCGCGCTATCTTTGGCATCGTCACGGGGATCGTCGGGGCTGTTGGGCTGATTCTCATGGTCATTTCCATGGCAGTTGCCTAGAACCCGGTTGGCCCGGATCTCGCTGCGCTCGGGACGACCGCCGTGCCGGCTCATTTTCGGCGGGGCTGTGATGTATCCGTTCTTTGAATGGCGAGGCCAGGACGAGTCGAGGGTTCTGCGAGCGGGACCGAGACAGCAGCGATTGGTCTCATTTCCAGAGCAAATAGACAGACCTTAGGCCAGAGTGATAGACTTGGCGTTTGGCCGAGAGCGAATGTGACCTTCCGCGTGCCTTACTCTTCCTGGCGAATCTCGTGGGCGTCCTCGGCCGACTCGGCATGCATGCGGATGGCGGCGGGGTGGGTGTCTTGTAGAATCCTGGCAGCCTTGGCGACTTCCAATGGGTTGCCGTGCACAACGAGCAGCGAATTTCCGGCCTGTACCTTTTGCTCGTACCAGGGAAGATGATGCGAATGGGTCCCCCAACCGGTCATCGCTCCCAAAAACCCACCTACGATTCCTGATGTGGCGACTACCGGCGCCAGCAAGAGCGGTGCGTTTTGCTGGGCGAGCGTCAGAACGCTCACGCCGGCAACGAGCCCGAGCGCTCCACCCACGCCAGCTCCGACGACTGCGTTTCTTTGCATGTCGTCGCCAAACTGGAGGATCTTCGGGACACAGGCGCCCGTCCACTCACATTGGGTCGAGCCCTCACATGTGCGGGGACATTTCTGGGGCAGATTCTGATAGCACCGGTACGACTCCGTCAGCCCGTCAATTTCGGTTCCAAGGCTGGAGGAGACCAGCGAGACCAGTCTCATCGGCAGGCCGCCGCGGTCGATCGCCTGGACTGCACCACCCACCTCGGTGAGCTTCTTATAGACTGCAACCACACATTCCTTGGAGCGGCTCATGACATTCCTCGTTTCGATTCGTGGCGGATCAGATTACGACGACCGCTGGGCTGCAGCCTTCCTGCCAGGAAGAAGGGTTGAGCACCCAACCGCTAGGGGCTAGCGGCAACCGCCAGAGGTTAGCGGCAATCGACAAGAGAGATTATGAGCAGTTGCGTCAGGAAAAACAACATTACTTGGGTTTAGTTTAAGTGTTTTAGCCCGCTCAAACGCCCCCGCAGCCGCTCGATCCGTTCGGCCAACTCAGAGGAAGAGGGCAGAACCTAAGGAATACCAAGCGTTTTCGGCCTGGGTAGAGGGCGCCAGCTGGGTCTGGCGAGCCGTATTGAACCGCAATTCAAGAGGAGCGGAAATGAGCATGTTTTGGTGGGGAAAACATGATCTGGGTCTAGTTTAGAGGCTTTCGATGGCCGCGCTCGCGCGCACGATCGGCGTTCTGGCGGACATTACGCCGTTAGTACTGCGGAGGCACGTGCGCCTGGGGGACCTGCGCCTGGGGGGCCTGAGGTGCGGGATGGCTTGGGTAAGCTGGGGCGGGCGGATTGTATTCTCCGCCAATTGGTCGTCGAGGGGCCGAAGCCAGCGCAGGGCGGACCGGTCGTTGGCCGGGTGGCGGAGGCGTGGCGTGATGTTGTTGGCGTGGCGCGTTGAATTGCTGTGGGGCAGCGTTGTTCTGAGGTGGGGCTACGTTGAATTGCGGCGGAACGGCGTTGAATTGCGGCGGAGCGGCGGCGAATTGTCGCGGAGCGGCGGCGAATTGTCGCGGAGCGGCGGCGAATTGTCGCGGGGGTCGCAGTCGCTGGGCGGTCGCAACTTCGGAGTCATGCGAGGCGACGTTTACTCTCGCGATGGCCGATTGATAGAGTTTGTCTTGCTTCAGTTCACCCGCGCGTTGGTAGGCGCCACTAGCTTGTCGAAACTCTCCCAACGCTTCATGCGCCAGTCCCAGGCTGTACCAAGCGGCGTCGTCTTCAGGGTCTTCGCGGGTCGCGTCATTCCACTGCTTCATCGCTTCGCGCCAAT
>CAZWOU010000025.1:33253-53372 GCA_964635375.1 uncultured Pirellulaceae bacterium
GGCGCGGACTGTGGCTGCGCCGGTGCCCCAGATCGGGTTGGCAAGTGCGACCTCTACTTGCACCTCGTGGGGCGCCAACGAGCCGGCGACCATCGATGCGGACTCCTTTGCCAGTCGGCCGAAGATGTTGGCCCGGGACGTTGGTCCCGTTGCGCTTCGCGTCAGCTCGCCCTCGTAGGGCGCCGAACGCACTGTGTCCTGCTCAATAACGAGCCCTGTCCGCGCGTTGATGAGTCGGTACTGAATGGCGGCCAGTACCTCGGGATCGCCCAGCCGCATGGTGACTGAACCGACGGATGCCCCGTTTGTCTCGATGATACGCAGGCGCGAAACCAGAATGGCCTCGGCGCCGAGGCGTCGAGTTGCTTCGAGGACGGCGGGCATATTGACAGAGCCATTCTCGAATCGGAGGCGTTCTGGCGCCACAGGCCGAAGATCTTGTTCGCTCGCGAGATCAAAAGCGCCTGACCGCGCTAGCCCCGTTGCCAACACTCGTTGGGCATCGCCTCGAACACTTTCTGGACCAGTGATGTCCAACAGGACTAACCGCCGCACGGGAGTGTCAACTCGAGCAGGCTTCCAGCGGGTGAAGGAGGCCGTCGGGGCGCAGCCAGAGAGGGCGAGGATGAGACAACAAATGCCGCCATTGGGAGTCTTCCAGTTCATGCTGTTAACGCTCGACGTGCTAGCAACGAAACGATAGTCCAGGCGGGCTCGAAGCCCCCAGGGGAACTTCGTCCATCACCGGGTTCGCCAATCATCATAATCCGCAAAGAAAGCCGTTTGATTCGACGGGCTTCCCCGACCTGAACGAAAAGGGCGCCGTGACACGAAGAACTGCTCCCCTCGGGCAGGTGGCGTGCTCCATGATCGCACCTACCTATCTTTCCAAGACCTGCTAACCGGACCGATCTAATTCACATTGGAAATCAGCCGGGGGACTTGCCGACGTTCTACCTAGAGTGAGTTCCGGCTCTAGCCCATCTCGACGTCAGTTCGTCGGGGTCGCGTGCACACGGACGTTCACGGTTACTTGGAGATCGCAATGTTACTGTCGTACTTCACAAGAATACTGATGGGGGTCGCTATCTTCGGTCTCCTGTCCTCCGTCGCCGCGGCTCAGAACGAGCCAGTTCGCATCGGGGACGTCGGCGGCGCGCTCGAAGATCTAGATCAAGCGTTAGCCGGCAATACAAATCTGGATACAGAGACCAAGTCAGCGCTGTTGAATCTCTCGGACGCCCTTCGCGCCGATCAACAGAGCGCCCATACGCGCCTTACCGACGCGTCGTTAGTCAACTACTCAAGCAACCTCGGCGGCGACAAGGGCTGTGGATGCAAGGGCAAAGGCTGCGACTGGTGCGCCAAAGAGATCAAGTTGCCGGGAAACACTTGTGTGATGAGTTTCTTTGGTGATTTTCGCCTTCGTCACGAATCAATTTACATCACGGGGCCGACGCACAACCGGCACCGCGAGCGACTGCGATTCCGCTTCGGCGCCAACTTCGAGATTTCTGAAGAACTGACCGTTGGCTTCCGAGCGAGATCTGGTAACGGCGACGATCCAAACTCGCCTCACCACACTTTCAGCAACGCTTTTGACAGCATCAACTTCAACCTGGACCGCGCGTTCGCCAAGTACAACCCGTACTGGGCTCCGTCCTTGACCGTCTATGGCGGCAAGTTTGGAAACCCGATGGTCATGAATCCGGTTTACGGCGAACTCGTCTGGGACGCGGACATCAACCCAGAAGGACTGGCCTTTGTTTGGGAAGGCGAGAATGCTCGCGCTGTTGTCGGCGGGTACGTTGTCGACGAGCGGAATGGCGGAGCGCCAGTGGCCTTTGAGGACACAACACTAATCACGGCGCAAATTAGCGGTAGCCGAGAAATCGACAGCAACTCCAGCCTCTCGGGCGCCCTGGGTTACTACTACTACAGCAACCTGACACCCAACGGCACTACCACGTCGCTGGCCGACAATAACTTCGAGCGTCGCGGCAACTTGATGGTTGGCGCCCCGGAACTCTACGCCTCGGACTTCGAGATCCTCGACGCGTACATGGCATACGACACCACGATCCGCTGCGTGCCGGTCGTGATCTCCGGCGAATACATCAAGAATGATGCCGCCATCAACAACGAAGACGAAGGCTACGCAGTGGGCGTCGCAGCTGGTTCGACGAGTGAGCCAGGCGGCCGACAGTTCTTCTATCAGTACCAGGACATCGAACAAGAAGCCGTGTTCGCTGGTTTCGTGAATGATGACTTCCCCTACGCGACCAACTATCACGGTCACGTAATTGGGATGAACCAAAAACTGGGCAAAGCCACCGTCGTCAGGATCTGGGCGTTGAATTCAGAGCGAAGTAGTCTGGACGCCAGTCCCACGAACCGCTTTCCCGACAGCTCCCGCTGGACCTTCCGAGCCGATATGAACATCAAGTTCTAAGGACCCGCGACGCGTCGATCTCCAAGAATGACGAACGCCGCTCGACCGAGCAGATCTCGGTTGAGCGGCGTTTTTTTCGTGATCAAGAACGGTTTGCTAAACAGCAACAGATAGCGGAACGAGCCCGCTAAAAGGTGCGTCTTGCCGCTCCTATTCGCTTTTGTGATCGTGTTTGTGATCGTGGCTCAGTTTGCAGCAAGCGGGCGATCCCTTGTGGAGCTTGCAATCGGCGCATTTCTCGGCGCCTTCTTTGCAGCAGTCTTCCGTGCCAGCGACGTGGCCGCAACTGCCACAAAGCGCTTTGGCGTCGGCAGCATCGACCTTGACATGCTTGCAGCACAGGGCGGAGCCCTTGACGAGATTACAGTCGCCGCACTTCTCGGCGTCTTCTTTGCAGGTGTGCTCGGCGTCCTTGGCGAAAGCTTCGCCGCAAGCGAGGCAGAGCTTCTGCCCTTCGAAGCTAACGGGAATCGTATCCACGGGAGCTTCCATGATTGGAGCCGGATCAACCCCTGGGCCAGCGGAAGCGTTTTCGGCATCATCCCCGCCGCAACCGCAACTTAGAATCGCAGCTGCGCCGACGAGAAGACACTTTGCAAGAAACCTGTTCATTACCCTGACTCCTTTGAAACTCGAGATAACCGGGGGTGGTGTTGTTCGGAAGAGACCGAAACGAGCTTTCGATTATACCGGTTTCATTACGGCGATGCGACTAGGCGGGTTCGATCTTGGGACGGATTCAGCCCAGTTGTCGCTCGTCCGGAAAGCCTGGTAATTCTGGCTCTCCTGCGGCGTCTCTGGTCGCCTGGGCGCGGTCAGTTCGCTTCTGGCGGCAAGACAGTCAAGAACCCCTCCATCTTGTCATGGATCTCCTTCTTCCCACACATGATCGTGCAGTAGAACTTGAACCCTTCTGGGGGCGATATTTTATCGGCCACGAACTCAACTCGCGTGACGTCGCCTGGCTTAATGAAGATCGTTTCGGTCGTCCCCTTATCGAACGCAGGCATGGCGAAACCGTGGTGGACATCGGCGCTGATCAGGCGAAAGATCACCTGATCGCCTTGATGAACGACCAAGTCGCCATTTTTGAGTTCGTCGAAGGACTTTCGCCAGTAATTCATTCCGTTGATTCGATTCTGAGTGACCCCCTGGGTGCCGCTCCAGTAAAGCGTGAATACCTTCGCGCCCGCAGGCTCGGTTGTGGGAAGATAGAGCGAGTCGTAACACCAAGCCACCAGTGGCACGCCGATAAAGGTCGCGATGACCGATACAAGGGCCAGTTTCGTGACGACCCAGTCGATAAGACCGCCCAACTTCGTCATGAACTTGCCAGACATGGATTACCTCTTAGCGCAAAAACGGGGCTGATTGGCTTTTTGATCAAGTCGTAAAGAAGAACAGATACACGCACGTCAAGCCGCAGAGGTAGACGGTCACTGGGGCGAAACTCCGCAGCGCTGACGCCCGGTCGTCGTACAGAGCCCGGGCTACTTCGTAGCCTTTCAGTACGGCGTACAACAGCCCGACCATCAGGATCAATGTTTGGATATAGGGGACGGCCTGAGGCAAAACGGGGGTCCAAGGCGTGGAAGCGGTGCCCAAGAGATCCCAGCCCCAGCCAAACGGATCGGAGACGACCTGAAGGATGTAAGAGCCGTTGACCATCATCAGCGGGAAGCTAAAGGCAATCCAGGCGAGTAGGCCAACAGGCACGAGCGTGTAGGCGTAACCGATGAAGAGTTTCTTCAGCGGGACCTTCTTCCTTCCGGCCAGGATCGAGCCGGTCCAGACCGCGACCAAATGGACGGCGGGGAGAACGACCAGACAGGCGGCAATGATGCAGAGCGAATAGAGCACGAACCCACTAACGTTGCCGGTCCATGTGACATTGGCCAAGTCTTTCACCCAGCCGTATGGGCCCAACAGCGTGATGGAGTAGACCATTGCCAGAACGGTCATGATAAAGGCTTTCCAAGCTTCATCGTAGTGCTTGAGCAGAATGTCGGTCGCGAAGGGGCGGCCAAACAGTGAGATATTGTCGTGAGGACAGCTCTTCACGCACTCCATGCACAACCCGCAGTAGTTGTTGCGATCGAGTTTCGCCATGTAAATGCCCCACGGGCAGGCCCATCCGTTTTCGCTGCCAGTCAGGCAGGCCTTGTCCGTGCACTTGAGGCAGACGTCCGTGGACACCGACCTCAGTTCGACCGTGGCGGCCATCGAGTAGAGGCTGAGGAAGCCGCTAATTGGACAGAGATAATTGCAGAATGCGCGGAGTCGCCAAATCATGGCAAAGCCAGTCGCTGCGGCAACCATGATGATGAAGGCGACAAAGCTGGCGATGGGGCGAGTCACCAACAGGGCGCTGAAGAGCGCCATGGCGAGGAAGCCAAAGTTCTGCAACCAGATGTTGCGGAGCTTCTTCGGCCACGGCCGCGTGCCTCCATGCATTTCGTTCTTCAGCGCGCCGGTCTTCCCGCTCCGAACCCGCACGAGTTCGCGGCGCTGTATCCAGTCCCCAAAGAACGGCAGAGGGCAAACTGTGCACCAGATGCGCGAGGCAAAGGGAACGAGGAAGACGATCAGCAGGAACCACCAAAGGATCCAGACGATCATGATCAGAATGTTCTGGTTTCCGACCGGGTGCCCGTACAAGGCCGCCGCAAAGAACAGGTAGAAGACCAACACGTTGGGCAGGACCAACAGGAACTGATAGCTCCTCAGCTTGGTGAACCACTTCAAGAGCGGGATTATCTTGAACAGGTCGATTCGCCAGCCAGGCGGTCTTGCCGGCGGTGCGGCTTTGGCTTTGCGGTCGCCGGGCGGCTTTGCTCTCGCAGGAGCAGCTGGCTTGTCCCCATTGGGCTTCGCGTCTGTTTCGGATTGGTCTTTTCGAGCCGCCGCCAACATGTCGGCCACGCTCATCTTCGCCGGGTCGAGTGGTCCTTTGGCGTCCTGGTCGTCGCGCTTTTCCTTACTCATCTCGATCTCCCCAGCTCATCCAACTTCGCCTCGACCCACTGTACATGCCCATCCTCAAACGCCGCCAACTGCTCAAACATCTCCTTCAGCTCTTCGTCAGTTGCGGCCTCAGACGCATGACGGTAGAAGGCCTCCGCGTCGGTTTCGGCTTTGAGTACGATCTCTAACGCGCGGACCAAACTTAAGTCGTCAAACACCAGATGTTCGCCGTCGTCCAGTTCATGGGCTTCGACGACGTCCGCCACATCACCCTGCTTGACGGTCCTGCGCACTTCTCCAAATCGCCTGATGCACACGGTTTCCAGTTGTTTGGCGTGTTGGTCTTCTTCGTCCGCCATCTCGGCAAACAGGGCGGCCGGCTCGGGGGCGTAGTCGGCAAACAGTTCCGCGTAGGTGCGCAGCCGAGTTCCGTTGGTCACCTCTACATCAATGGCCAAGGCCAGGACTTCCTCGGGAGTCAGATCGCTAAAGTCTTTTGAAGGCACGGGGCTACTCCTTCTTGTTCGCAATGTAGAGGAACGTCGCGAGTCCCAGCCCGAAGCAGAGGCCAATCGAGGCATGGAAAAGGTAGTTTGGGCTGACGATCAGGTTGCCAATCATGAACGGGTGGAAGACACCACAGGTGTGCGAGCAACGGAAAGGAAACTTACCGGGCTTGTTCGCGACAAAGCTGAAGCGAACTTTCTCGCCGGGGCGGATCTCCTCATCGATGCCATAGCCGTCAAGATAGAATCCATGGAGCACATCCTTGCTGGTCAGTGTGACCGTGATGTGATCGCCCTTATTGACCTTGATAATCGGCGGGTCGTAGGCAAACTGGCGCGCGACGACCTCGATCTCTCTTTCAGAGCCGCCGGTTGCGTGATGGGCGAAGGCGACGCCAGCGAGCGCGGCAAGGAAGGGGATTGCCACGATTCCGCCGATCCACTTCCAGGAGATGTTCCGCGACATCTTCCGCGACATGCCGCCAACCACAAGACAGACACACCCGCCCAGCAAACCCCAAATCCAGACGACGACTTTGGCTGGTCCATGGTCTGTGACAGCGTCTTCCGCGGGTATCCCCACCTCCGCAGGGGAAACTCCTGCGGGAGCGATCCCTGAGAGCAACTTGATATAGGCGACCAGCGCATCAAGTTGTTCCTTGGGCAAGTACTTGAATCGATCGGGCATCTTGTCGGCGGGATAGGGCCTGCCGGTCTCTTCGTCCATGCAAACCAAGGCTCTCGGTTTGACGATCGATTCAAGCAAGTACGCGTCTGTTACTTCGACCTTCGACCCGTCGGACATTTCGATCGACTTGCCATAGATCCCAGCAAGCTCGGGCGCTTTCGTCTCGGTCGCGCCACCGGCCGAGCCACTCGGACCGCCCACGCCGTTGACGGTGTGACAGGTCTGGCAGCCGAGACGAAGGAACAGCTTCTGCCCCAACACGGGGTCGCCGCCATGCAGGGGGGCGGACGCCGCCAAAAAGGCGCCTAAGCAGACGGCTGTCGAGCCGATGAGTCGAATGTGCGCAAACATAGAAGCCATCCCGTGGTGCTAGCCGTTTTAGCCAGACGGGCGCAGCCCGCCCGTCTGCCAAGTTTTGGTCACCGCCCGGTCAACGCGATCTACGCCTTAGCGTCGTCGCCCTCCCCTTCCCAGACCAAGTCCCTGCGGCCAAAGCTCATCTGCTCGAAGGACTTCTTGTAAGGCGACTCGCCGGTCTTCTCGACCTTGCCAACTCCGAGCTTGTAGCGATAGTTATCGCTGAGAGGATCGGGCACGCGCGGCGACAAAGCGTTGGCAGGGTCCTTGGTGTGGAGGTTAAACATGAAGGAGACGCCTTGCTTCACAGCCGGCGTCACAATGGCGACGGCGGTAACGCTGGCTTTCTCAAGTTTGATGTGACCGTTCTTCAACAGCGTGGTGAAGGAGAAATCTCCGTCCAATTTGCCCGCGCCGCGGACCCCCTGGAAGCCACTCACCTGCACGGGCACTCGCTCGCTGGAGACCTTCAGTTCGTCTCCGCTTTCGATGCCCCTGGCTTTGGCGTCCTCGGGATGGATCTCCAAGAAGTTCGCGGGCCAGCGATCGATGATGTAAGGGCGTCGCTCAATGTCGTCGAAGCCCGATTGCCAGATCTCGTTGATCCGGCCGTTGGTGACCCACAATTCACCATCCGCTTCCTTGGGGCTCTGCCACGCATGGAAGTCCGAAAAGATATCCCAAGGTGACTTCTGGATATTGACCTTACCGCTTTGGGTATTGAAAGCGGACATGATCTTGGAGTGGATCGTCGGTCCCTGCGGCCCGGTTTCGGGTAGCTTAACGGTTGCATCGTGCAACCGCTTGGTGCCGATCAGTTCGCCGTCCTGGTAGCGGATCGGGCCCTGGATGCCATGGGTGCCGTACGCGCGAAGCAGTTCGTGCGACTTGATCCCCTTGTTCTTGGCGAGCCAGACGAGGGGGAGGTAGTCCTTACGGCTACCGCGAGTGAAGCGAGCAGCCTCTTCGAACACTTCGTTCGAGTCCTTCCAGCCGAATCCGTCAAAGCCCATGGCTTGGCCGAACATCGAGACAATCTCCCAGTCGGGCTTCGCCTCGCCGGGCGCATCGTAGAACTTCGAGTAGAGTCGCAACCGCCGCTCGCCATTGGCGCGGGCGAAGTCGCACTCTCCCCACGTAGCCGCGGGCAGAACGATGTCCGCGATCGTCGTGCCGATCGGATTCCGCAGGTAGATGTCCTGGTGAACGAGCACGGTCCCGCCACTGTCGACACGTTTCTTGAACGTCTCGATGGCGGCCGCCTTGTCCGCGCTGGTCAGTTGATGCGGATTTCCACGAGTTAACTTCTCCAGGGTGGCCGCCAAACTTTGCGAGCCGGTCATGGCCGTTGTCCAGGTGCAGCCCACTACGTAGGCAAAGCGAACGTGGCCCGCTTCAACCCAACGGTCGAGATCCAGCGGCTTTCGCCTCCGGCCGGGGTACTTCTCGGGCGACTTGGCGATGTTGTAAAGCCCACCCTTGATCCCGCCTCGCTGGTGGCCTCCCATCCGAGAGATCATCTGACCTGGTCGGTTGCCTGTTCCGCAGCAAACGGCGACCATGCCGAGCGATGCGGTGTTCGTGTAGTTGTTTGACCAGTAGTTGCCCTTCTCCATGCCGATCATCGTCTTGGTCCGAGTGCCGTCGGCTTTTGGCTTGGCCATCATCTCGGCCGCCTTGACAATCTTCTCTGCGGCGACGCCAGTGATCTTCGCAGCGACGTCAAGTTTCGCCTCTTCCTGGCTGAGAAGCCACTCGCGGTATTGACCGAAGTCGTTTCCTTGGAGCTTGCCCCAAGTTGTCCGCCACTGCCAGCCCGTGTCGCGGATACCACGGCCGAAACCGCTGTCCTGCTCCCACTTACTGGCGGTATACTTTTCGATCCACTCTTTGTCTTCCCAACCGTTTTCCAGGATGACGCGAATGATCGCCATGTGCAAAACGGTGTCAGTACCCGGGATCAGGTCAAGATGCAGACCGCCTCGGGACTCGGCGAAAGCGACGCCGGTTGTCTTGCGGGGCACGGCAAAAATCAACTTGGTCCCACGCTCCTCGACGCCCTTCATGATCCACGATTGGAAAAGGACGGTTTTAGTTTCGTAGGGGTCGGTTCCCGAGATGAACATCGTGTCGGCCAGCGAGTAGTCCTCGTAGCTGGCCGCAAAGTTGTCGAATCCCATATCCCGCCACCCTGGGGTGTCTTCGGCGTTCGATGGGTTGTCGTGGAATGCGAAGGCCAGCGTTTCGACGTGGCGCAACGCCAGCTTTGTCAACGCGTAGGTGTTCTCGAAGAATTGGTAGGAATATTGCTTCTGAGCCCAAGCGTTCTCGCCGTAGTTCTTGAGGACGTATTTGGAGACTTCCGCCATGATCTCGATGGCGTCTTCCCAAGTCGTCCGCACCAATTTGTCGCCCACGCGGATTTGCGGGAATTGCAACCGGTCCTTTGTGGGTGTCTCAGGGTTGTAACACTTCTTCGCGATGCAGCCGCCGCGGATACTGTGGGTGCCGCCGACGTTGACCACTTTGCTATCGGCATCGGGGATGATGACGACGTTATGTTTCTTGCCATCGACCGAGACGATGTTGTGCATGTTGGGGCTAATCCACTTGCCCGAACTTGCCGCGACCGGATAGTCGACGCCTAGCTTGTTCTCAGCTGCCTTGAGACCGCCTTCTTTTCCCACAGGCCACCGATAGACCTTGTACCCGCAGGCGACGATGCAGTAGTCGCATGCGGTGGTAAGGACTTCCGCGTCCGGCGGAGGCAATGGAACCTTGTTCTGAGGTGTGTCTTGTGCGTTGGCCATGTTGGTATTCTCCTTGTGTCGCCAGACGGGTACGAAGTCGAACCGGGCGGTGGTGGGCTAAATGAGGGCGGGGGGATCAGCACTGTCGCGTTTGCCGTAAATCAGCCCCAGGACCCCGGTCGCGTAGATGTCGTTGCCATCGGCTTCGAGCACCACTTGAGGCAGGCTCTGCGTGGCATGACCAGCGACCACCATCCCATGGCGTCTGAGATCAAACGTTGTCAGGTGCAGGGGACACGGCCCCAAGATCTTGTGGTCTTTCAGATACGTTCTGTCGGTTCCGCTTAAGTCGCCGCCGACATGGGTACACAAGGTGCTGAACGCGACGATATCGGAGTTGGGGCCGACCCCGCCACTCGCCGGAACTCCAAGCTTCACAATGAAGCTAAGCGAGTTGAGATCGCTTGCGTCGAATGGATAAAACATCGCCACCGGAGTGTCGACCTTCAGATCGCTCAAACTGGCGACCTTCTTTCTCTCGTACGCGGCCACTTCGGCCATCAGCTCTTCCGCCATGCCGCTTTCGGTAAACTGCGAGGCGAGCATCATTGACGTAACGGTCGCGCCGCTGGAGGTCAGAAGAAACCGCCTTCGCGACAGACAGGAACGTTCCGCTGGGGAACCTTGCTCTTTTTGCATTAGACTATTCCTCGTATTCTATGGAGCAGGTCGTTGAGAGCCTGCCGGTTGCAAACTTGATTCAGGCGGGTTGAACACCAGCCCACGAGTCGTCGCTACTCTTCTCCGCCGCTCAGGAAACTGGGAACGGGGGCTTTTCTCGGGTAGACCGTCAACAACAAGGTTTGATCCGCCGTGACGCCCTTCTCGGTTTTCGATTGAATCGTAATCGTGATCGGCATGTCTTTGCCAGACTTCAGCGATTCGGCTGGCGGCTGGGCGTTTACCCAAGTCACGCGCCCGGAAGCCGCGTCGATTGCGACCCCTTTGGGTCCAGACACGAGCGACCAGGTGACTTTCACCGCGGCCTTTCGGTCTGTGACGTTTGCCTCCAAATTGACGACCGGAATCGGGTTGCCGATGTAGGTTTCGCCGAGGTAAACAAAGGCCATCGGATCGGGAAGCTTGGGTGGCGTCTGGGCCGAACCCCAAGGCTCCAGCGTTCGCATTTCCTCACCAGAGAGGCTTCCGAGGAAGGCGACGAGGTCTTTCTTCTCGGGCTCGGTGAGATTTAGCTTCTTCATCAGCTTCGACTTGTTGTCGATGCCGAAGGTGTACTTGGTCCAGTTCGCTTCGCCGCCCTTGTTGTAGAACTCGACAACTTCTTCGAGGGTGTCGAAAACGCCGTTGTGCATATAGGGAGGCGTGTACTCGAGGTAACGCAGCGGAGCGGCTCGGAATTTACCAATGTCCTCTTTGCGCTTGCTGACGAAGTACAGACCGAGGTCATGTTTGCCGTTGCGGTAGGAGTCTTCACTCACACCTTTGCTGAAGTACTGGAAGCGGTGGGTGATCTGTTGGATCGGATCCTCCAGAAAGCTCTCTGCCTGCGGCAGTCCCAAGTTGTAATACTTCTGGTCGCTCAAGACAGGACCATTGTGGCACTGGATGCAGCCCGCTTTTCCTTGGAACAGGTCGAGGCCGCGGATTTGGGAAGCATCGAGGGCAGTCTTGTCGCCCAGCAAGTAGCGATCGAAGGGGGTGTCGGGTTGGAGCAGCGTTCGCTCAAACGCGCCGATGGCTCGCCAAGCGTCGTCGAGCAAGGGCGTGTGTGTGCCAAACACCTCTTTGAACATTTTCACGTAGTCGGGGCATTGGCGAAGCCGCTCTTCCATCATGTCGGTCTTGCCGTTGCCGCTGAGTCCGGTGTTGGCGCTTTTTCCTTGTGGTTCCAGCGCTTTCGCCGACCCGTCCCAGAATAGCTTCCACATGTAGGCGGAGTTGAGCGCCGTGTGGGAGTTTCGCCAGTGCGAGGTTCCCGGGTAGCCACGACTGATGGCGGAGTTCAATCCCCAGCCTTGGTCAGGAGCGTGGCAGGTCGAGCAGGCAACACTGTTGTCACCCGACAGACGAGCGTCAAAGAACAAGAGCATTCCAAGTTGAACTTTTGGATCGTCCCTGCGAGGAAAGCCCTTGTCGTTGTACGGCGTTGCGGGGTCGTCCTCTTGGTAGAGCAGTTGTTTGTTGTCGCCGGGAATCGGCGGGGGCGGCAGGGGTTGTAGCGCTGGGAAGTTCTTACCGTTTAGGTTGACGAAGCCGCCATCGCTACGGCGCGAGTGGGCGATGCTCTCGAGGCATTCGCACCAATTGGATTCGGATCTTGCCAGGACCGGGTCGACGCCAAGGTCCAGCAGCAGTTGGTGTACGGGGATGTCCGCTGTCGGTCCGGGAGGAGTTAGGCCTACGAGTTGCCGAAGCGCGATTCGTATCGAGTTGAGCTGGCCAGCGTGTTTTCCACTTGCCAGCGGAATCCCCGCGATTGTCTTTTCGACATCTGCCCGCAACTTCTCCTGCTTGGCTTTCAACTCACGAATCGTGTTTTGAAGCTCCGGCAAGAGGTCGTCGGCGACGACGATCAGACGTATCTTGGCCTTACTCAAGAGGGCCTGGGTCTTGACTAATTCATCCAGTTGTTTCGCCGCTTGTTCGACTTGTTCGACTTCCGGATCGGCAGCGCCGAGCTCGGCGGTTGGAACCAGATAAGCCGTGACCAAAACGGCCACGCAGGCGACCGAGAAGCAGTTCCGCCAATTGGCCAACATGGGAATCTCCTTATAACAGCTCAGGAAGTTGTTCGGTGGGTGGGCCGGCAATCGAAGTTCCGCGCCCAGTTGTAATGTGTGACTCTTCGTTAGTTGCGCGTTGTCAGTTGCGTTTCGTATACCACGCTGGATAGGCTACGTACTCGGGCAGATCTTTTTGCTCGAGCTGGATGTTGATCTCGTCGCCGCTGAGGGCGTTGAGGAACGCGACCAGGGCCGCCTTCTCTTCATCATTCAAGCCAAGCGGCTTGAGCAGGGGATCTTTGTTACGGAAAATCGTCTCGCCGCCGCCAGCGTTGTAGAAGTCGACAACCGCTTCCAGCGTCGGCAACATGCCGTTGTGCATGTAAGGAGCCGTACGGGCGACTTCGCGAAGCGAGGGCGTAAGGAACTGACCGAAGTTCTTGTACTGTTTCGTCACGCCGAAGTGTCCCGGGTCATTCCTCCAATTCATGTAGTTGGGGACGCCGATGAACTTAAGCTGTGAGCGGAACGTGATGACCCGGAAGGGATCGCTGAAGACTTCCGGATTCTCAGGGACGCCGATGTTGCGCGGCTCCTCGTCCGAAAGGTATGGGCCGCTGTGGCACTTAACGCAACCCGCCTTGCCGGTAAACAGAGCCATACCCTGTTTGGCTTCGTCCGAGAGGGCTTTTTCGTCGCCATTCAGATAGTTGTCGAGCGGCACATTGCGAGAGACGAGGGTTTCTTCAAATGCCTTAATAGCTTTGGTGATCTTCGTCAGACTCGGTTCGCCAAGCCCCGATTTCTCGAATAGGGCAACGTACTCGGGAATCTGCTTTTGCCGTTCGAGCATGACTCGGCCATCGGAGCTCATGAAGTGCGAGTCGTTGATCGAGTCGCGAGCTTGAGTGGCCAGGTCGTCGCCGCCGAGCCGTCCATCCCAATAGAGATACTTGGCGAAGCGTGCGTTCAAGACCGTGGGTGCATTACGAAAGTAGCGCGTCCCTGGATAACCGGTCGACAAGGGGTCGCGAGTCGCCCAGCCTTCGGCTGGGTTTTGGGATTGGGCGCAGGGGATGTGCGCATAGCCAGAGATGCGGTTGTCAAAGAACAGCATCATCCCCAGTTCCACAAGAGTGGCGTCGGGCGCGTCTTGAGCCGGAAGTGCCGCGAGGCCGGGAACATCGATCGGTTTGGCGCCAGCTGGCGGCTTGGGCATATCCAACAGATACGCCAATGCGAGCTTTACCTTCTCGGCGGACGTCTTGGCGCCTGCCGTGATCGCGGGCGCACCGCCAATCGCTCCTCCACCCAGCTTGCGAAGCCCGCCAGTGGCCTTATCATCCGCCTTTTTCGGTCCAAGCGAGCGAATTTGGGCTGACACGGGAGCGTGTCCCAAAGCGGCGAAAGCGACAGTGGCGACCAACAGCAGCAGTCCGATCATGCGGACGCCACGGTGCCGCCGACGAGCCAGTACGATACCGCCGCCGAGCAGGGGAAGCAGCACAAGCCAAGGGAACGACTCACGACTCTCTTTGGTAACCTGAGCGTCATTCACGGTATCCTCCTTGGGAAGCTCGAGTGCGCCAACGGAGACAGCACTTCGGCCTTGCCCTTTGAGTTGGTAAGAATCGAGGGAAGCGATCGGTTGGTCACCGGCCACGGGACGGCCAGCTTGGGCGTCACCGCCCCCGATCACGCGAAGCAATCCCCATTGGCCCGCCTCTGCATAGGCCAAGCGGTGGCTCATGTAGACATAGTCGCCGGGGATTTGGTGGCGTCCACCAGCGGTAACGTTGACTTCCAACGCTTCCGTGGCGCCAAGTTGTTCGGCCTCCAGCAGCTCGGTCCCTTCCATTTCAGGTTCGAGTTTCCACTGATGGCCTTCCAAGCTGAAGATCGTGTTCTGCTCACTGTGAGCTCCAAACACGTGAATCCGCACGTCGTCTCCGGGAAGGGCCTCGATGATCGGCGTCGCCGGGTCATCTTTGCCGTTGGTGACGTAACCATCTTCCAGTTCGACACCGTAGTGCTCCGCTCTCCAAACCAGCGGTTCGATACGGTAGTTGACAGCCGCCAAGCCGCCTGCGTCACGCACATAGGGCATGTACGCGGTTCCGATGACGTTGTCTTCGTCCTGGAAGTAGAGGGCCGCGTCGCGGTAACTGCCTCGGCCCTTGTTCTCAGCGATCGTCTCGTCAACGACCACGTCGGCTCGCCACGAGTTCTTCATCGAAACATCAGCGCCAGTCGCAGGATCGTAGTACTCCGATCCACGTGGGCCGACGATGATGGCGCCGTAGAGCCCGTCTCGTTGATGCTTCGTGACATCGCCCCAGTCCGTGACCAGAGCAGCCGCTTCGCCATACTCAGGATGAGCATAGAACGTGTAGGTGCGAGTCTCGCCCGGCGCGATCGTTTGGTCACCCGGGTTGTTGCCGACGTTGATGCCCAACGAATCCTTCGGATCGTAGGCCAACATGTCCGCGTGGAATGAAGCCCGACCTTCCTTCAGTCGGTTGGTGAGGTTGATCTTGATCACATCGCCCACGTTCACTCGGAGTGTCAGTGGGTGGAAGTGCTTACCCTTCTCGACGTCTTTCAATTCGTCATCGAGCACATAGCACTTGCCAGTCGGGTTTTCCGTGATAATCGACCGGTTGGTGCCTTCGACATCGATCGAAGCGCCGTCGATCAGGGGATTCAAATCCATCGGCATGTCGACAGCCGAGACATTGAACGTCTTGACTGGGGCATCGGCGGGATAGAAAGTCTTGGCCGACTTGGGGATTTCCTCGCGGCCCGGAAGGGGCTGCAGGTTGTCCTGCTTTTCGTCCTCGACTCGAATAATCCCCCACATGCCTTCGCCCAGGTGGGACATCCGGCCACTGTAGTAGAGGTAGTCCCCAGCCTGCTGCTGCGGGCCTCCCGCGGCCGGGATCGCCAAGTCGTATCGTTCGGCGATTCCCAGATGGATGGAACTCTTGGGACGGGCGTTCGGTGCGTAACGTTCAAGCGGGAACCAGTGCCCGTTGACATGAATCGTGTGCATTTCGTTGCCCGAATGGTCGAGGGCTCGAAGCACAATCGGGTCACCGAGATACGCTCGAAGTAACGGGGTATCGGGATCGCCGTGAACCACGCTACTGAACAGCTTGGATGGGTCGGGGTTGACTGCCAACCGCCGGTTCAAGGGTTCGACCCTCAGGCCGAATGAGCTGCCAGAGGTCCGTTCACCGCCGGCCAAGTATCTAAACACCGTGTCCATCAGCGCCCAGGAGTCGATGCTGCCAAGCTTATTGGTGAACTCGGGCACGGTCTGGCCCTCCGCCGGTTTCTCAAACACCGTCTGACTGACGATCTTGTTCTCCGTGCGTGGGTTCGAATCCTGGATCTGCATCACGTATTCGCGGAAGCTGCCTCGCACCAATGCGGAGACGGGCTCGTTCGTGTGAATATCGACGATGCTACCGCTGCGAACCTCTTTCCCTGTGACGGGATCGTGGTAGGTCGAGCCCTTGGGCTCAATCACTGTGCAGCCAAACAAGCCATGCCCCCAGGACGTCAGCCCGTAGGCGTGGTCGTGCCAGTAGGTGATGCCGAAGTCCGAGTCGGCGTACCAGCGGTATCGCACAAACTCGACACTAGCGATCTCATCCTTCTTATGGGCGAACTCTAAGGCTTCGTCGAGTTCCAGATCGTTTCCGTTGATCGCAATGATCCGGCGGATCTCGGTCTTGCCGACTTGGTCCATGCCGATTCCGATCAGGATGCCGACATGGAAAGGTTCGGCGCTGCGAAGAGTAATCTTCTTGGCGCCCGCAGCGGCATCGGCTGTCAGCGGTTCGTTCTGAGGTTTGCCGAAGCCTTCGTCGTCGTCCTCCAACATCGTGAATGGACGGACCGACTGTTCGTAGGACATTCCCGTGATCACGCCGTCGGAGGCTTGCGTGTCGAACTGCACAAAGTGGATGTGCATGTTGACTTTGCTGGACGACAGGTTCTCGCGGAAGTCGGGAATCTCGTTGGTGAGGATAACATCCGCGGTGTCGTGGACATTCATCCGCAGCACGAGTGGGATCTTCAAGTCATCGTTGGCTCGAATCGCCTCTTCTTGCTCGTGAAGCACATAGATCTGACCATCCTTGTCGACGATCGGCGCCAGATGGCCTTCGCCATTGCCCTTCGAGCTAGAAAGCGTGATGGGCAACTTGATGGCGTGAATATTGAACTGCTTCAATTGGCTCGGGGCGGTTTCCTTGGGGCTGAGGCTCCAGGGGCCGTTCTCGCCAGGTTGGGCGACCTTGCTGCTTCTCGATCCGTCCGAGTTTCTGCGGATCGGCTCGAGGAAGGGCGCCGGGTTGTGGTCCGGGCTAAACGGAGGCCGTTTGCCAAAGTGGGGCTTCATGTGCGGCCAAGCGCGTTTCCCCGTGTCCTGATCGAAGAGCAGAACTGGGCGTTCGCCTGGCTTCAACGAACCCTGCGAGATTCCGGGCCGGTACTTAGGCCATTTGATTGGCGTCTCGGGTTCGCCGCGATAGAGGGTCTTTCCGTCGACCTTCTCCTTGGCCCAGTCCCAGACGCTGGCGTCGTAGGCGTCGATCTGCCCTCTTTCGTCATCCTTCTTGCCAGGTTTTCCTTGCGGCGGAAGCTGGCTCTCGACCCATTCGTCGATGGAGTAGACGCCTTGGGTGGGATCGCCGCCCTCGGCGATGACTTTGAAGTTCTTTCCGTACCACTTCATCGTCTTGCCGACGAGTTGCGTCGAGTCGACAGCAGGTTTCATTTTCCCCTTGCGATCGGGCAACTCAGCCAGCGCCGGCATTACGTCGGTGCTTGCTTCACCGTTTTGCAAGGTGTTATAGGTTCGCCAGAAGGCCCACATCCCCGCCACGTAGTGGTGCGGGATATGACAGTGATAAAGGAAGTCACCGGCTGTCAATTGGCATCCGCCCGAGCAACATTCGACCGTCAGGTCGTGTGTCTCCGAGGGGCCTATCGTCTGCACATCGACGCGGTCCGAGGTGGTCCGAATCGGCGGCGTCTTAATCGGCCCGCCCGTTGCGAGAGCGAAGTTGTTCGTGCCAAACAGATTCAAGTCTGCCTTCAGCTGGTCTTGCCGACGCCAGCGGATCGCACCGCCGTGCAAGTGATGCGAGTGAAAGACTTCGGACCCGCCGTGAACCAGACGCCACTTGGCGGGGTCACCGAGGTACGATCGTGGAATCGGCGTGGTGGGGTCGCCAAAGGTGTACGAGCTGTACCCCATCGACTCATCTTCTACCCCGAACAAGTTGTGTTGCAAAATTAGGTTGTTCGCGAATGACTCACTGCGATAGTTGATCGCTCGGGTACTTGGACGATAATCGTCAGCCATTTGATCCCGCTGAGGAATCGCCTCTTCAAGTTTATTGAGTGGGCGGAAAGCTTCGTGGCCGACTTCGTGGTAGATGACAACAAATTCGCGGAAGTCCGGGCCAGCCGGGTCTTCGATCATCGCCAACCAACCGCTCTTCATCTCTTCGCCCGTATAGGGGTCGAGGAAACGAGAGCCCTTTGGCTCGACAACCAACGAACCGAACATTCCGGTTGACGCCTGATCTCGCATATGGCTGTGGAAGTGATGAACGCCTTCTTGTTGGTCTGGTGCGACGTACCATTCGAAGGTCGTTGTTTCACCTGGCTTGACGTACGAATCGCCGTTCGTGGACGTGGCGGGCTGACCTGTCGCTTGCACGATCAAGTTCGATCCGTGCAGGTGGAAGCTCACCTTCTCTTCGTCAAAATCGTCCCCGCCAGTTTCGTTCTTGAGGTGGATCACCAGGCGTTCGCCTTGATTCACCCGGATCGACAATGGCTGGATCGCGTCGCCCGAGAGGCCGTTGGTAATGGCGCCGGGGTCGTGGGCGTCGTCTTCGTTGAAACGAGCGTCTTCGTTTCGCAGTTCTTCAGCTCGCACCTTCTTCACATCCTCAGTCAACACGAACATGTAACCGGGAAAGAAGTCGTGGTATTGGTTGAGCGTGATATAGGCGTTGATGGCGCTGACGTGGAATTCCCGTACCGGTGCGTCCGCGGGGCCGCGGGCGCCGGGCGTGACGGTTTCGCCCTGAGCTGCGACCATCAGCGGAACATCAACGTCAGGTTCGCTGCCGAAGTGCTGCTGGCCAGACTGTTGGTAGGTTCCTCCGTAGACCTTCTCGCCCATCTTGTTTTGCAGGTATTTCGCAGCGTAAGAACCCGCTTTCTCACGGGTCTGGCCGAGGTTGATCGCTCCGGGCATGTGCTTCCGACCAGCCAGTTGATTTTTTTTCCGGTCCTCCGTCGATCGCAGAGGATGGGCGATGTCGATCTCGATCGCGTAAGGTTCGTCTTCGAACACATAGGCGACTTGCACGACAACGCCCGCACCATTGACCGGTTTGCCTCGGCCCAGCCAGTAGGAGTCGGTTGAATCGGGTTGAAGCTTAAGCACTTCTTCGTTGGGCTCGTCGGGATTAAGAATCACTTCCATCTCGGAAACGACCGACGGCGAAATCGAGCGCCGGTAGGCGTCCGTGAAGTGCACCGTCACGCGACCAGACTGTTCAATCACCGCTTCATGGTGAATGTTGCCGTGCATGGTTAGCACGCCGCGGTGATGGGGGTTGTGGTCGGTGTGCGGCTGAGCCGTGCCGTTGGCGGACGGGGCGTGGTGATGCTCGTGCGAGGGGAAGATCGCCGAGATCACTGTCTGAGCCCGAAGGTTCCCCGAATTTGCCATCGTCTCCAATTCGCCCAGCAACGCTTGCTGATCCGCGAAGAGCTCCTGAACTGCTTCTTGGACAAACGCTCGCATGTCCTCATCGACTTCGAGGATTCGCTTTTGGGAGCGAGCGAGTTTGTCGCTGATCGCGATCAATTTCTGGTAGTGCTCATCGGCCTTGCTGACGATTTTCGGCAAGGGCTTAACTTCTTCGTCGAGTCGCATCAGGCTGCCGCATCGCAACATTTCCGAGCCGAAGTAGGGGTTGGCGATCTTCCGATTCGCCTGCAGCCAGGAAGCTCCTTGGTCGTCAAAGGCCATCGGGCAATAGACTCGGTAGAGCGGCGACTTGAGGGCGTGGCCATGGGTTTGAACCAACGCCAACATGCCGTTGGAAACACCTTCGTAGTGCACGCGAAACCCAGCTTTGTCTTTCGCGTCGAGCGACGCCTGAGCGGAAGCTAGAATGGACTGGGCGGTGGCTCGCCAAGCAGCCACGCCTTCCTTGTCGAACGCCGAGAGATCGACGCTTGCAATTGCGGCGGGCAATTGCTGGAAAGCGCGTTGAGCGCCTGCCAGATCATCCGCTGCAAGCGACGATGTTGCGTCGAGATATGCGTCGTAGGCGGCGTTGAGCTCTAAACTCACAGCGCCCCGTTCGGCGGGGATTTCTCTTGTGCCAGCCTTCTTCGCCTTACGGGGCGCAGCAACAGTTTGTTTTGCAGTCGCCGCTGGTGCTTGCGTCTTGGCCGCAGGGGCCTCGCGTTCAGCGATCGCGCCGGCACTGGGCTCCTCGACTTTGGTTGCACGGCGAGTGGCCACATTGGCGGAGTAGCCGGCGCCAGCCAGCACCACCAGGGCCACCGCCACTTGCGGAAGCGTCATTCCTTTTCTCATCCACTTGGCTGCTTTA
>CAZWOU010000026.1:0-50245 GCA_964635375.1 uncultured Pirellulaceae bacterium
ACGCCCCAGTCTACGCCCCAGTCTACGCCCGCGGCGCAAGCTTCAGCAGCTGCGTCAGCCGGGCCTAACGACATCGATTTGCTCCTCCAACAGGCTGAGCAAGCCATCGCCTCGATCGACTCGCCAAACGCGGCGCAAGACGACACCGTCCCCTTTACTTTTCGTAACCTGAAGGGGACGCCTGCCAATGGCGAACAGACAACGCTTGAGTTGATTCAGGACGTCAACCTTGACGTGCGGATTGAGCTTGGGCGGTCGAAGATGCAACTCGACGAAGTGCTTCAACTCAAGCAAGGATCAGTCGTCTCATTGGACCGGTTGGCTGGCGACCCGGTCGATGTGTTCGTCAACGGCCGCTTGATCGCCCGCGGAGAAGTTCTTGTGTTGAACGATAACTTCTGTATTCGCATCGGCGAATTGGTCGCCGGGAACAAGACAGCCTAACGCAATTTGCTCTCCCTCAAGAGAGATGACAGTTGACGTGATCCGTGGCCATCGCCAGAAGAAAACAATGCACCGAACCAGCATCATTAATCGACACCTCCGACCATCAACTTAAATTCAATTTGTGCGGTAATTGAGACGCACGTAGGCAAGGAAGCCGAAATGTCCCCCAAGCTCTTGGGAAATGCGACGCTGCTCCGACTCGACAAGCCTCGGGCCAAGCGGCGAATCGAGATCGTCACCCTACTCGCATTTTTCTGCATGCTGTCTGCGCCTGTTGCACGCGGACAAACGGAGAACGGCCGCGAACCTAGTGAACCGACTGGACCAGTCCGCCCGTACCTCGGCGCACAGGACCAGTCGTCTCAACAAGGCTCGAGACAGCCGACAGCCAACGCGCCGGCATCAACTCAAGCCCTGCCAGAGGCTTCGGCAGACACTCGAACGCCATCGCCAAATCGGCCCCCAGCCACTCCGCCGCCCACGAACTCGCCTTATTTGGACGGTCGGTCGAATGAGTCATTGAGGGCAATAGGAAACTCGCAGCCAGCCGGGAAGTCGACCGCGGCCGGAGCCGAACCGTCGACAACGTATCGAGGCCAATGGTCGTCGGAAGAGCCGATCCCGTTGGAGCCTCCCGACGGCTCGATGACGACCGCCGCTCCTCCCAAAACTCCGACTGGCGCGATGTGGACTGTCGCGACTAGCTTGGCGATTGTTCTTGGGCTGTTCTTCGTTGTTGTTTACGTCAGTCGCCGTGCTGGGGCGGGCGGTCCCCTTTCGCTTCCTAAGGAAGCCTTCGATGTGTTGGGCCGAGCTGCCTTGGCGGGACGCCAGCAGGCGCAGGTAGTTCGTTTCGGCGACAAGCTGATCTTGCTTGCCGTGAGTGCGACCGGCGTCGAATCGCTCGCCGAGATAACCTCGCCTGAAGAAGTGGAGCGAGTTGCCGGGTTGTGCGAACAGCGTCAGCCGGGCAGCGTGACTCAGTCCTTCCAGCAAGTACTTCACCAATTCTCACGGGAAAAAACCGCTTCCGGATTTATCGGCAGCGAGCCCGACAACGGCTTGCCAGCCGAGGAATCCGTCAGCGAATTCGAGAAGCTCGCTTAGCGATTTGCAAACGACTACGGCGGGTGCCGCCAAGACCACTGAATGCCGCGAAACGTAATCATGCGACAAAAAAGAAAAAACAAGCCGACTCTGCGAGCCACACTCAAGGCTCTCTCGCGATGGCGAGCGCCCCGGGGAAAACTACTGACCGCCGTTTGGATGACCGTCTTTGGCTTAATGGCTTGCACAATCGTCTACGGCCAGACGAATCCGGGCGCCGAGATTATCCGCGCCGTCGAATCGAATCAAGACGCCGACATTAATCAAGGCGCTGGCATTGACGCCGAGTGGTCTGCCTTGGGAGGTCCGCCAGTCTGGACCAGCCCCGAAGGCCTCTCCTCGTCACTGCAAGTCATGCTCTTGCTGACCGTGCTCAGCCTGGCGCCTGCCGTGTTGTTGATGACTACGAGCTTCATTCGAATAGTGGTCGTGTTGGGACTCTTGCGTCAAGCCATGGGGACTCAGCAACTGCCACCGGGCCAAGTGATCACCTCGATCGCGATGTTCATGACGCTGCTGATCATGACGCCGGTTTGGACTGAAGTTTACAACGAAGCGATTGCACCTTACTCCGACCCGGAGTCAGGTATGAGCCCGGCCCAGGCGTGGGACGCGGGGGTCCGACCGATCCGTCGATTCATGTCGCTGCAAATCAAGAACGCCCACAACCGTCAAGACGTTTGGTTGTTCTATCGGTATCATGCGAGCAAGGACGCAACACCGCCAAAGAGCTATGCGGAAGTGCCTTTGCAGGTCCTGATTCCGGCCTACATGCTGAGCGAACTGAAAGTCGCTTTCATGATCGGCTTTCAGATCTATCTCCCCTTCCTCATCCTCGACATTGTCGTCGCCAGCATCACGATTTCGATGGGCATGTTGATGCTGCCGCCCGTCATGATTTCACTGCCATTCAAGCTGTTGCTGTTTGTGCTCGTCGATGGCTGGAATCTAGTCGTGGGCATGCTGCTCGAGAGTTTCGTTCCCTACACCTGACGACGCGGCCCTTCACCTGGGACGCGGGAGACGAGGTTTCCTGTGTCGCCTGACGGTCACAGATTGCGATTGCCAACTGCCAGCCGGGCGTTATCACCCTGCGGCATATGATTGCTGAAAGGAAATGCCAGATGAGTCCCGATGCTGCGATTGATATCGGTCGCCAGGCGATCTTCACGAGCCTTCTGATCGGCGCCCCGATCCTGATCACTGGGATGCTCGTCGGCTTGGCGATTGGCTTGCTGCAAGCCTTAACCCAGGTGCAGGACCAAACCGTCTCGTTTGTCCCCAAGATCGCCGCCATGGTGCTCATGTTGACGTTCTGTCTGCCCTGGTTGATGCAGCGTTGGGTGGACTATTCCCGGGAGCTTTATACGAACATCCCCCGCGTTATCATGCGCGAACACTAATTCGCAACCTGCTAGGGGAGCTGGCTTAATCACCGTGTTCATTCTCGAACAGTTCTTGAACCAGTTTCTGGTATTCGTGTTCGTGCTGACCCGTTTTACGGGCCTCGCGCTCACGGCTCCCGTGTTTGGGGCGCGATCGGCGCCGATGCAAGTTCGCGCTCTTCTGGCGGTCTCTATTTCGATTCTGGTGGCGCCGCTCTACTGGGGCACGCCAATCGATCATCCCCAAAACCTATTGCAGATGGTCACGCTGCTTGGCCAGGAGGCCGTCGTTGGATTGACCATTGGTGTGGGGATGATGTTCCTCTTCAGCAGTTTGCAGCTCACCGGACATGTCGTTGGGCAAATGTCGGGGATGCAGTTGGCCGACGTCTTCGATCCGACCTTCAACTCCAGCGTTCCCGTTTTCGCGCAACTTCTGGAGATGATCGCTCTGGCCGTGTTTCTCGGGATTGGCGGCCATCGTCAAGTACTCAGCGCGCTGTTGGACACGTTTACTTGGATTCCTCCGGGCGACGCTTCGTTTTCCGCCGAGATGACTCCCGCCTTGGTTCAACTTCTGCAAGTGGCGTTCGTGGTGGGCGTTCGCACAGCGGCGCCGATGATTACCGCCCTGTTGATGTCGATGTTAGTGCTTGGATTGGTCAGTCGAACGCTGCCGCAACTAAATATTTTGGCGGTGGGGTTCAGTCTCAACATGATGGTGATGATGGGAACCATGTTTCTGGCCCTGGGTACGATCATCTACGTGTTTCAGGAGCAGGCAATCCAGGCGATCGAACACCTGCGAACCGCCCTTGCCGAGCCCTAGTGCAACAGTAAACGAGCGATTTGCAGTCGACCTGATTTCACTGCGGATTTCACTGCGGATTACAAACCGACCGAGGCAAAGGGTGTAGCCGACCGTGATGAACGAAGGCGACAAACGACACGAGGCAACACCCCATCGCCGCGAACAGGCGAGGCAGAAGGGGCAGACGCCCAAGAGCCAGGACTTGGCCTCGGCGACCTTACTTGTCGGAGCTTTGTTGGCCCTGATGTATTACGGCGATGGCCTCGCTGACTTCTTCATCGGCTACACGCGGCTTCAGTTCGAATCGGCGTGGATCGATGTGGATCAAGGCGCTGCGGTAGCCCATGCACGCGCCGTGATCTTCGCTGTAAGCAAGATCATGATGCCGTTTCTGGGGATCCTGCTGATCATTGCGGTCGGCGTCAACCTGGCTCAAGTGGGCTTTATGTTCTTGCCCGAGAAGGTCGCCTTCGACGCGAGTCGCATCAATCCCATCAAAGGAATGGGCAGGTTAGTTACGATAACGAACGCCACGCGATTGGCCTTTGGCATCTTCAAAATCTTCGTTGTCGGCGGCGTTGCCTTGTGGTGCCTCTGGGGAGAAAGGAACGCCATCCTATCGCTGGGCGGCCAGTCAGCCGTGCAGATCGGAACGTATATCGTCGAGATGATTCTTTGGACATGTCTGAAGATCGGCATCGCCCTGCTCATCCTGGCTTTGCTCGACTACTTCTTCCAACGCTGGAAGCATGAGCAAGATATACGCATGACCGATCAGGAGATACGAGAGGAAATGCGCTCCACGCAAGGCGACCCGGCAATGGTTGCCCGGCGACGAGCCACCCAGAGGCAATTGGCGCTCAGCAGGATGTCCGCGATCGTGCCAACGGCGGATGTCGTCGCCACCAACCCCACCGAACTCGCAATCGCGATCAAGTACGACATGGCGACGATGGCGGCGCCGATCGTCGTCGCCAAAGGCGCCGGCCTTCTCGCCCAGCGGATTCGCCGCATGGCCCTGGAGAATGACATTCCGATTGTCGAACGCAAAGACCTGGCGAGGGCGCTCTACAAAGACGTCGAAGTCAATCAGGCCATTCCGGCCGAGCAATACACGGCCGTCGCTGAGTTGCTCAAGTACGTTTACGAACTCAAGGGAATCCAGCCGCCGACTCCTGCCAATGTCGCTTAACCTCGGCCCCAAGAAACGCCTTGGCGTTCTGGATTGGGTCCCTTCCGTGTGCCCTTAGGGGTCTTGCGTTTGCTGGACCTCTGCCGCTCGTCGACGATTGATCGCGGCTTCTTCGAAGCTTGGGTCGAGCGCTAGCGCAGCGTCGAACTGTTTGATTGCCTCACTTCGCTTGTTCTGGTTAATGAGTACGAGCCCAAGCTCGTTCAGAGCCTGTACATCACCCGGCGCCAGCTCGACCGCGGCGCGGAACCACTGCTCAGCCGCTTTCTGATTGCCGTCGCCGACGTGGGCTTTGCCGAGAAAATACATCGTGTCAACATCCAGCGGCGCGAGGCGTTGTGATTCGTTTAACGCTTTGATTGCCTGTGAGTATTCCTTCATCGCAATGTGAATTAGGCCGAGTTCGTATTGCGCGAATGCCACATCTGGTTCAATCGAGAGACCCGTAGTGAGTAGATGTTTTGCGTTTTCCAGTTCGCCGCGGGCGGCCAGCAATTGTCCTAGCCGCATGTGGGCCGCGTAGTACGTTACGTCTTGGTCGAGTATTTCCTGATAGAGTGGGATCGCGGCCTCGCCATCACCCGTTTCACGCAGACAATCAGCGGCCACGACCAAGCTGGCAAAGTCGTTTTCGATAAACTCAAGCGCCTGCAACGCGATGGGACCGGCCTCCTCAAACTTTCCGGCCCAATGCAAGACTTTGGAAAGGTTGCGCAGCGCGACGCCGCGTTCAAAGGAATCAATGCCGTTCGCGATTCTCGCAGCCACCGACTGCTTGACTTCCTCGCTCAACTCTGCCGAAGCCGAAACGATGCCTTGCTCTTGCATGGCTTCAAAAAGCCACTCACCCAATAGGCGGTGACCCTCGATCTTGGGGTGAACGTGATCCAGAAACAGCTCGTTCCCCAAGCAGGAATGCCCGTACGTTTTCAGGCAATGCTGTCTTAGCTTCGCCTGGAAATCAACCAAAGGGACATTCCGCAACTTAGACGTACGGCGGATCGCCGACACGATGTCGTCGACAGCGCGCAAAGGGCAGATGTCATTCTCGATCGCCAGCTCGAAAGCCTCTTCAGCTTCGTCGTACCGCTTCAGAGCGAAAAGGGCCCGGCCGATGCGGTAGTGCAATAAAGCCTGCTTGTCGTCGACGTCTCGAGCCATCTTGTACTCGCGCAATTCGCCTGCGACGTCGCCCTGGGTCGAGTGCTCTTCCGCCATGGCAATGTGGGTGAAGAATAGGTCCGCTTTCTTGGCGGGCAGCTCCTCGGTCGCGTCACTGCGAAAAGGTGAGCAGTCTTTCAGATTGGAAGCGGGCGTGACAAACACGATCTTGGCGCCGGCATTCCTCGCAATCGCCACCATCCGCTGCAGGTTCTTCTCGTAGTGGCTAATGACTTGGGATCGCCAAACTTCGTTCCGCTGATAACTGGACGGACCGATCGTGTGGTTGAGGATTTCATCGACTTCGCCTGGGAGTTCAAATCGCTTTGAGTCCGTGTCCTCAGGCGGAGTGCGTAAGCCGCGCGTTGCTCGCTCGACGACCGACCAAGTTCGTGTCTGGCTGAGCTTGGACGCAATGCTCATGCCAATCTTGCTTCGCGTGAGCATGTCGTCATAGGTGCGCCACTCGAGAAACTCGTTTTGCGCCGTGTAGACGATGAACAAGTCGGGTTCGTACTCGGTCAGTTCTTCCATCACCGCGGCAACGCGATAGCTGGCGTAGCTAACCCCGCCCGCATTGATCACCTCCCACTTCTTTCCAGGATCGGCTTCTCCAAGGTAATCTCGAAGCCAACCGGAATAGGACGTTGGATCGCGATACGGGCGCCCAAACGTAGTCGAGCCGCCAACGCAAAAGATGCGGTACGTTCCCTCCGCCTTGTTTCGTCGAAACGTCTGCGGGTTGAACCAGGGCGTCTTATTAGCCGCCGTCGTCAACACCTGCGGATCATCATCCAGCGGAACGAACAAAGGGATGTCCGAAGAGAAGCCAACAAACGGGTCTTTGCTCTCCGTGACCGGACGCACGCCAACGATCGCTAAGCCCAATTCCAACGCGAGGAAGAACGCGGAGGTCGTAAGAAGTGAATACAGCAGTTTTCGATACCAGGGAATCGACACGTTGTCCGCTCACCAACGAAGAAAGGCGGCATTCAAATCAGACGTTCGCCCAACTTGAATTTGCGCTAAGAATTGCCATCCCATTATCTTAACCGCCCAGCCACCTATTTCCATCCGTCATCGAAAGATCGAGCCAGGATCAGGTCGACCGACGGCAAGAAACCTGCTTTTCAACTAGGCCGCCCTGCCAAATGGCCCACATAACAGCCAGGCGACCCAGGCAAGGGGCTCGGCCTCCAGAGTCAGTCACTGCTTCCAGAGTCAGTTACGCGCGAGCCGGCTTCGAGATTGCTTTCCGGCGCCAAGATCACGGCGTCGCCTTCGCTCAAGCCGGATGTTATTTCGACTGAGTCGTCATTCATCAGGCCCACATCAACCGCCTGCTTTGCGGCGCGATTGTTGCGAATGACGAAGACTTCCCAGCCATTTTCTCCGCCGCGAAAAATGGCTGAGCGAGGCACGAGTAACGTGTCAGCTCGCTTGTCCGTGAAGATGCGGACGCGAACACGATAATCAGCGCCTAGTTCCTGCTCACTCCGCAGCTGATCAAGCGCCCCTCCCGCGAAACGGACGATGACAGTCACTCGCTGTTGCTCGACGCCGAGTGAGCTGATCTTCATGAATCCTGACGGATAGATTCGCTCGACTATGCCCGCGACGCCATGCCCTACACCGGCGCCAATAGCGGCGCCGTAAATTTCGACCGTATCGCCTCGCCGAATCTGAACAACATCCTCACTCAGTACATTTACCGCGACTTCAAGTCGATCGAGTTCGCCAATGCGGAGCAGCGCGGCGCCGGCGGCGAGATGCTGTTCGTTGCTGACGGCTCGTTCGAGCACCACGCCGTCAACCGGGCTCTTCATCACGCTCCGCTCTCTTCGCGTGATAGCCTGTCGTAGTCGGGCCTCGGCCTCCTGTTTCTCATCGGCGAAGAATGGAACGAGCAGCCGCTGTTGAATCACTACAAGAGAGACTTCGGGGACTGGTATGACTTTAACCACGGCCTGAATGATCTCTTCCCCAGTGAAATCTCGTCAAGTCACTTTCGGCGAATGGGAACGATGCGCCCGGGGCCCGAAGGTAAGGGCTGGACACGTTAAGATGAACACACCGATCGCAAGCTCTTCCGATGAGGGTCGTAGCATGAAACGCAAGCTTCCGTCCGTCCCGGCCATGTTCCTTGTATGGTCCGTGCTTCTTCTTGCCGCTCTGGCAGGCATGCGATTCTACGTGTTACCACGGGTGGGCTTCGGTCGTCCCACGGAACTTGTTGCCGTCTATGAGAATGTTGTGTTTTCCGGCGACCGTGAATTCACGGCCTGCCAATCGGGTTCAGTCGACGCAGCGAGACCTGAGATCGCGCCCATTTACATCAGGATTAGAGACATCGGTGTCTTTCGCCTCGACAAAATAACACCCCGGGCCGTTGCCATGGCGGCTGGAACCGACATCTCATCACTAGATGAGCCGGCCGAACGTCGTGGCTTCATATGCGGCGGCGGCCAATTTGTTTTTGTGCTCGACCAGTTGGTCTTCGTTAACTTTCAAACTGACCAAATCCAGGTTGGGAGTTCGCCAGACGGGCCGTTCTATTCGTCGCTCAGTAAGAAGACGCTGGTGGAGACTTTTGGGGAACCAGTTCGCTATGGGAGAAGCCGGATTCATGCTCCCTAGGAATCTAGGTGCACGGTAGTCGCTCGTTCGCTCGTTCGCGACTGGCGAACAGTATTGAGTCGACCTCACAGCCGTTTTGGGGGCGCGTAGCTAGAACCGGGGCAACGACTGAAGCCGGCTGGTGAGTTGCGAATGGAGGGGTTGTGGCGGTGGGGGCTTCGCCGGCGGCGGAAGAGACGGCGGTAACGCCTGGGGACCGCTATGAGGACGGAGAGTTCAAACTACAATAGACTGGTGTCTCTTCTCTCGTCACCTCAACTTCGATGTGCCTCGTCCTGTGCCCAAATCCGATTTTCATAGTTACCCGCTCTGGTCGCCCAGATTCTGGCATGGGATGAGACTCACTGCCTGGTTGCGGCTGGCGAGTGAGCACAAGTTTCGGATTCACCCCCTTCGTTGGCCTCTCGCATTTGGGGTCACGCTCGTCTCCTGCCTGAATTCGGTTCTGGGCACGCTTCAGTCCCTAATCTACGGCGCTCGAATCCGAACGACCGAGATCGAGGAACCGCCGGTCTTTATCATTGGGCACTGGCGAAGTGGAACGACACACTTGCATGAGTTGTTGGTTCGCGATGCGAATTTCGGCTACCCGACGACTTACGAGTGTTTTGCGCCGCACCATTTTCTGCTGACTCGCAAGCTGATGATCCTATTCGGCGGATGGCTGCTGCCTCGAAAACGCCCCATGGACAATATGGCCACAGCGTGGGACCGCCCTCAGGAAGATGAATTCGCCCTCTGCTCAATGGGGACGCCGACGCCTTACCGGCGCATGGCGTTTCCCAACGATCCGCCCTGTCATCAAGAGTTTCTCGACATGGTTGGGGTTTCGGAATCCGCTTTGGCTCTCTGGAAGGCGGATCTAAAGCGGTATGTACAGCTGCAGACATTTGACAAGGGACGACGAATCATTCTCAAGTCTCCTCCGCATACCGGACGCATTAAGGCGATTGCCGATTTGTTTCCCGGCGCCAAGTTCATTCACATCGCGCGGGACGCCCACTCTGTCTTTCCATCGACTCAGCGACTTTGGCGATCGCTCGACGAACCGCAGGGAATGCAGATCGCCAAACACGAGCAGCTCGACGAACTTATTCACTCATCTATGGAGCGGATGTATCGCGCATTCTTCAAACAACGCGAAGAGATTCCAGCGGGCGACCTTATCGATGTCAAATATGAAGACTTGGTGGCCAACCCGCTTGAGCAATTAGAGCGAATCTATCAAGAGTTGGAACTTGGCGATTTTGAACAACAGCGAGAGCATTTTAAAGCCTATCTCGGCGAGCAACGCGACTATCAGACGAATCGCCATGAGCTTCCCGCGGCTGCGGCCGCCGAAGTGGACCGTCGGTGGGGGTTCTTCATGGAACGGTACGGCTACCCGAAATCCAGCGAGCGTTAGGTCGCGTTTTGCCGATGCCTAGCTGTTCTCCAGGCCGTCAATCCCTTCTAAGATGGCTTGCCGTATCTCGCGCAATCGATTGGGATCAACAATCTTGTTGCCTTGGCTGTCATCCACGTAGAACACATCCGCTACTTGGTCCAAGTGGGTGCCGATCTTGGCGAAATAGACCGACAGGCCAAGCTCGAACAAGGTCCGGGAGATACCGTACAGCAAGCCGAGACGATCATATGCAAAGACGTTGACGATCGTGTGGGTGTCGGAAGTGCTGTTGTCGAATCGAACGCGGGTCGGCATTTGATGATCGCTCAGCGCGTCGCGGTTGTCCGTTGACCATACGGCGTGGAATATCGGCGGCTTACCGCTCTCGTCCTCGACGGCCTTGACCAAAGCGTCGCTAATCTCTTGCAGTCGTTGCTTTGGGGGTTCGCCGGAAAAATCCAAGTCCGCAACGTAGAATCGGTCCAAGACCAGCCCGTCGGCGAGCGTGTGGATTTCCGCTGAGAGGATTCTCGAGCGATGGCTGCTCAATGCTCCGGTGAGCCGATGAAAGATCCCCTCCGTCTTTTGTTCGTAGGCGGCGAACGTGTACTCGACGGCTTGCCGTTCCTCGATGTACCGCCCCCATGCCGCGACTTGATCCGGCGGCAAGTCGCGAAGAGAATGCAGTTCCTTGGAGACTACGCTCGCATCGCGGACCGCCAGATATCCAGCCGGCAGCGACGCCACTAGACGCTCCCAGGCCGGTTTGTCTTCGGAATCGGAGACGCGTTTTAGCACGTCGCGACGTTTTTCCTCGCTCTGCGAATCGACGTTAAACTCACCTCCAGCCAACTGACGCCGCGTGCGATTGTAGAGGTCGGTGAGGAGTTCGATCTTCCAGTCGTTCAGCACGCCTAGCCCGACCGCTTCAATGTCGGCACAGGTGAGCAGATAGAGCATGTTCAACGCGTCCGTTGATCCAATTTCGACGGCGAATCCAACGATCACAGATTCGTCTTCAAGATTCTGCCGGAAAGCGACGTGGGCCAACTGCAGGTGCTTGAGCACGAGCAACTGAATCATTTCGCGGTCCGCTGTCGGGATCTTCAGGCGCTCTGCCACTTCCGCCGCCATCTCAGCGCCCAATTCGCTGTGGTCTCTTGGGAATCCCTTGCCTAAGTCATGCAGCAACAGCGACAAGTGCAAGATGAGTTTCTGTTTGAGGCTGCGATAGGCGTCACCCATTGGTCCTGGGTCATCGACCATTGCGGCTGCGGCCTCAACGGCCCGAAAGGAATGTTCATCGACGGTGTACTTATGGTATTCGTTGAATTGCAGCAACGCTCGGGCATGCTTGATTGGCGGGATGATTTTCTCCAACACGCGAAGTTCGTGTAGCCGCCTCAGTTGCTCACCCAGGCGGCCTGGTTGGGACATGAGACTGAGAAACTGCTGAATGGACTCCTCATTCACTTCGACTTCGCCGGAGTCCATCATGTCTTCACGAATCGCCTGCCAAGTTTCATGGTGGATGCGCATTTGAGTCAGGTTCGCCAGTTCCAGCAGGCGGAGCACTTCGGTCAAGTTGCCTTTCAGCTCAACCAAGCCGGCTCGCGTGGCTCGAATGTGCTTCGGGCCAACCTTAAAGTTGGGGCCGATGTGGCGCGTGGCGATCAGATTCAGGGCCACGGCGCCGAGCGTTGGGGGCCTGGCGATCTTTCCGAAATGGGCGACGGTGTAACGCACGTACGAAGTGTGCTCAAAATACTCCTGCATGAACTGTTCCACCGGAAGCACGCCTTCCTCTCCGGGAAAGTTACGTAGCTCCGAGATTCTCAACTGTTCGGACTTATCCAAGACGTCTTGCGCTCGCCCAGCGTGAAAGTGCAATTCGTTACGCAGTTGCAGCAGATACTCTCGCGCCTCGCGCAACCTTCTCCGCTCTTGCGGAAGCAAGAGACCCATGTCTCTCAGGGTGTGCAGTTCCGGATGGCCATATCGGGCGAATCCAATCCAACGCATGAACTGGATTTCGCGCAGTGCGCCGCGCGATCTCTTCACGTTCGGTTCGAGCAAGTAAACCGTTTCGCCAAACTGCTTCCGCTCCTTGCGGCGGGCCCGAACGATACTCGGGATGAGTCGGCGAATGCCTCGGTTTGCCGTTCGCCGAAACAACGTCATATACTTATCAAACAGCGGCTTGCTGCCTGCCAGGTAGCGGGACTCGGCGAGCGACGTGAAGATGGTTGGATCCTGCAGCGACATTTGACATGCTTGACGAATGGTCCTCAGACTGAACCCAAGTTCCAAGCGAAGGTCGTAGATGCCGTGGGTGAACCGCCTGGCCAACGGCGCCACGACATGCTCGGTGCCCGGCGCGTGCAGGAGCATCATGTCGACGTCGGAAAACGGGGCGATATCGCGGCGACCATATCCGCCATGGGCGACGAGCGTCGCCGAAGCGTTGGCCTGCTCCCCCGACGCGGCGAACGCGGCCTGGAACAGATCGAAGATGACGCCGTCCATCAGATCCGTGAGCGAGACACAGACCTGAATGCCGGGCGTGCCGCGTTGGTGGGCCCTGCTGGCTTTCTCGCGTCCCAAACGGAGTCGTTCCCGCAATTCCTCAAGATCGAGCGGGTTCTCGGAAGCGTACATGGGCCGACTCTAGGTGGGTTGCAATCGGGGCTATAGCGCTTCCTCACCCGTTTCGCCCGTGCGAATGCGAATCGAATCCTGCAGTTCGGAGACAAAGATCTTTCCGTCGCCAATTTGGCCGGTTTGGGCCGCGCTAAGTACGGTGTCGATCACCGTCTGCAAATTGGACTCGGCGCAGACTACTTCAATCTTGACTTTGGGCACGAAGTCCACCGCGTATTCCGTGCCGCGATACATTTCCGTGTGCCCCTTTTGGCGCCCAAAGCCCCGTACTTCGGTCACTGTCATTCCGTGTACGCCCTTTTCGGTGAGCGCGTTCTTGACGTCTTCCAATTTGAAGTGGCGCACAATTGCTTCGATTTTCTTCATCACGCTCTCCTTAAGAACGACGCCGGCCCGCAGTGGCCTGCGATCATTGCCGCCAAGCCAAACGATGCTCGGACTCCGCCTAGTTTAGCTATTCGACTAAAGGAAGATATAGCCCTCTTCGCCGTGTTGACTGACATCCAGGCCTTGCATTTCTTCGTCTTGGGCGACACGCAGGCCCATTGTGGCGTCAAGCAATTTGAGAAGGACAAAAGTTAGGATGGCGGAAAATATCCAGGTAACAATCACAGCCACGATCTGGCCGATCAGTACGCGAACCTCTCCATCGATCAGTCCAATGGGTGCAACGCCGTTGATGTCGGAAACAGCGCGAGTCGCAAAGACACCCGTGAGGATCGCGCCCAAGGTGCCGCCAAGTCCGTGCACTCCAAAGGCGTCGAGTGAATCGTCGTAACCTAGTTTTGCCTTGAGTGCGGTGCAGCCGTAGTAGCAAACGATCCCAGCCAGAGCGCCCATCAAGAGCGCCGGCATTGGATTAACGAATCCGGCGGCCGGCGTAATACAAACCAAACCGGCAACAGCGCCCGATGCGGCGCCCAGGACGCTCGGCTTGCCGCGCATGATCCACTCCATCGCGGCCCAGGCGACGGCGCCCGCCGCCGCTGAGAAATGGGTTACCACAAAAGCGCTTGAGGCGACACCGTCTGCGGCGAGTTGGCTGCCGGCGTTAAAGCCAAACCAACCGACCCACAACATGGCGGCGCCCATTGCTGTGTATGTCAAGTTATGAGGCGGCATGGAATCCTTGCCGAAACCGAGTCGATTTCCAAGTAGCAGGGCGGCGACTAATGCGGAAACGCCGGAGCTAATATGGACGACCGTCCCTCCGGCAAAGTCCAAAGCGCCCCCCATCCAACCCGCGCCGTTACCCGCCTTCATGTCCTCCGTCGAGACGAAAGCCAGGATGCCCCCGTCCCAGACCCAGTGGCAGAGAGGACAATAAACTAATGTGCCCCAGAGGACGCTGAATACGACCATCGTGCTGAACTTCATTCGCTCGGCAAACGCGCCGCAAATCAAGGCCGGTGTGATGATAAAGAACATGCCTTGAAACAGCATGTGAGTTAGCATCGGAATACCGCCGCCATACATGGGCGTCTCTGGTCCCGTTTCGGAAAACGTTCGCTGTACGCCTTGCATAAACAGGAATTCGTCGCTGCCGATGTACTTGCCGCTACCGCCGAACGCCAGGGAGTAACCCCAGAGCCCCCAGACTACGGTCATCAGTCCCATCAGGAAGATGCACTGCATCATGACGCCGAGGACATTCTTCTTGCGAACGAGTCCGCCGTAGAACATCGCCAACCCGGGCGCGGTCATGAATAGTACGAGCGCGCTCGACGCTAGCATCCAGGCGTTGTTTCCCGTGTCGATGGCTTCCGCCTCTTGGGCTTGGGCTGGCCCGGCGAGTAGCCCGACAAGCAACAGAGCGGATAACGGTACGACGAAGAGGTTGAGAGAGCGCATACTAACACCTACGACTGAGCACCGCCGCCGAAGGCTCCCCCGCCAAGGGAGCGGCCCGACAACCGCGCCGCCAATATGTGTTGTCCCATACGCAAAGAGTCGCGTTTGCCTGACACGGGACAAACAAGAATGAACGATAGCGTTGTTAGGCTAGTGGTGTTGCGTCGCGTCGTCAAGAACCCGCAACGTCTGGGAAATCGGACTTCCTGCCGCTTTTCAGGTTTCGAGCTTTGATCGCAGCGGCATTTGAGGCAGCCGGCCTAATCGGTTTCCCGTGAAATCCAGGGCGGGTCCGGCTCGTTCGCCTGATGGTTTGCAGCGCGAGCGAGTACGAACAGCAGGTCGCTCAGCCGGTTCAAGTACTGCAGCAACGGTCGCGACAGCTCCGTAGTCGCCTGTTTGGACAGAGTCCACGCGCGGCGTTCTGCACGACGGCAAATGGCGCGGCAGAGGTGCAACTGGGCCGACAAGGGGACGCCACCGGGCAGAACGAATGTCTTCAACCGAGGAAGGTCGGCCTCTCCCAGATCAATCCACTCTTCCAACCGTGCAACATCCCGTTCCGTAATCCGCTGGGCGCCCGCCGCAGCCGCGCCCGGAGCCGCCAATTCGGCGCCAACCTCAAACAGATCCGCTTGTATCTGTTCTAGCTGGGCGTCAAACGCAGGCGATGGCGAATGGACGCGGGCCATCCCAATCGATGCGTTCAGTTCGTCCGCGTCGCCTGTCGCCTCGATGTGCGCGTGGTCTTTGTCGACCCGCTGGCCGCCGACCAAACCGGTCTGGCCCTCGTCGCCCGTGCGCGTGTAGATCTTCATGAGTGCCGCCGCTTAGTTGCTGAAGCGTTGATTTTAAATCCGCGAGTCTGTTAGATTGCAGTCGATATATCCGACCGAAGTCAATTCTACCAACTCATGGGAACAAGAGTTATGGCAGAGGTTTTCTCTTATGGTTTTCTCATTTTCCGGCGCTTGCCCGAAGTTTCGTTTCTGTTGATGCAACACGCTGATCGCTGGGACTTGCCCAAGGGGCACCGTGAGGAGGGCGAAACGGAAATGCAGTGTGCGCTGCGCGAACTTCACGAGGAGACCGGAATTCGGGAGGAAGACATCGCAATCGATCCGGCGTTTCGTTTTACCAGCGAATACGAGGTGCGCTGCCGCCGACTGAAGAGACAAGCCGGCAAGCTAACGACGATCTTTCTCGCCTGGTTGGAGTCCCCAGTCACGCTCACGATCACGGAACATCTGGGGTATGAGTGGTTTGCTTGGCGCCCGCCGCATCGCATTCAACAGCAAACAGTCGACCCTCTGCTGGCCCAAGCCGAAGCCCACTTGGCCGATCGTCCCCGGTAGCCCGGATTGGCTAAGGCTAGGTCGATTGAAGCGACGTCGGTTTTACCTTGCGGTATCGCCGTTCGCCGCAGGCGTAGGTTGAGCACTCGCCGTTGAAGATCCAGCAGTCCGTGTGATGAGGCGTCTCGCACTTGCGGCAATAGACGACTTCCTCGTCCAGGCTATCGCCGCAGATCTTGCACATCGCCGAATCGGTGCGAATCTCAGTCGGTTGACCAAAGTCAATTCCCACCGCCAACACGCCGACCATTTCGTCACACAACCAGATCGCCGCGTCGCAAAACGACTGGAGGCAACTGTAAGGCAATAGCACTCCGTTTCGCGTCACCACAAAGGTCCCCTCGTCGAGGCAAATACGAAGCGTTTTGGATTGCGCGGCGTGTCGCAGCAATTCGATTCGCGCCCGCACTCCGATCGACAACAACTGCTTGAGTCGCTGCTTTGGCTGGCCTGTCACAAGGTACTTCATGTTGAAGCGGATGTTGCCGCTGCCGACCGACCCCAAACGAAAGATCTCGACCGCCCGCCGCGGTTTGATCGTGACGTTGAGTTCAGCCTCACCCCAACCCGTTACTTCGATTACGGTCCGGTAGACTGGGAACCACTGCCGCCGCTTTTCGACAGCTAGCCGATACTTGACGCCTTCGCGGCGGAATTCAACCACTTGTTCGATCGGGCCGATTCGATGGTAAGCGCCGTGCTGCTTGCGGGCCAACGCGACAAACGCTCTCGCCAGGTTTTCCCGTTTCCTGGTCCGGGCGCCAAGAATAACCAGAGCGATGATCACTGCGATGATCAGCGGGATAATAAGGAATTCCATCATGCGACCTCTCAACGCCGAGTTGCTTCCTTAGCCTAGCCGTTCGATTTCGCGTTGCTCGAAACTGAATCCTCGGCCAGCCCGTTCGCCCCGCCAGGCTCCGCGATCCGCGGTGCGACGTAGTGGGTTTCTTGGCAACCATAGATCGCGCATGCGCCAACGTACTGCCAACATTCCAAATGATGGGGCGTTTTGCAGCGACGACAGAAGACCATGTCTGTTACGATCTCCTCGCCGCAAACTTGACACACGGCATCCTGAACGACCTGAATTTCGTCTTGGGATACAAACTCAATCCCCACCGATCTTGTCAACATAGCTTGATCAAACAACGCTAGAATCGCCCGCACCAAGTCGTCCGCTTGATCGAGATTGGAGAAAAGTCGCTGCTTCACGACTTCCAGTTCGCCATGCTTAAATGAGATGTGAACAAAGTCGTCTCCGAACAACGATCGTAAACGCTCTATCTGCCAACAGACGGCAGTATTCAGTAGCGTGCGGGCCTCATGCGGATCATTGGTCAGCACGATATATCGTTGCCCGAAGCGCAGGTCGATCGAAACTTCCTCAAGACCCCGGAATTCGTACTGTTGCGGCAGATAGGACCAGCGAGAAAGCACTTCGCAACGGAAGGTGGGATCGGGCCACGCCACGACGACATGGGCGTAACCGCGTTTCGAGTGCTTGGCCGAGTAGACAACTACGGGGACTTGGTCCTGTCCATATTGGAACTGAACGGTGGGCGAGCCAAACAAACCGCCGGAGATATAGACTCCGCCCCAGCGAGCGGCCAATTTGGCCAGGGCCGCGTTACCTCGCCCGAAACGAAACTTGTTGAATGCACCGAATCCGCCTAGCGCGAGTGCGCCGCCCACAATTAGCAGGAATGCCACGACACATTCCATCGGTTCATTCCTTCTTCAATAGATTGGGGTTAATGAGAGGACGATCCAAACGTCCGTTGGGTTCGCTGTGGTCTCAGTCGATGAAGAGAATGTCATCCCCATCAGACGAGTTGCGCCGCTGTTCCGGCGATTCAAACACGATCGGCTGCGGGGTATCCTCGACAAAGAAGACGTCGGCTTGGGGGGAAGGTTTGTCTTCCTGAATCGACAGCGATTTGTCGTCTTTTCTCTGGTACCGAACGACGTTTCCGCCCGCGTCGATCTGCTCGGATGGACCATCGCGAAGCGGGCGGCCATCGACAGGCAGGTTGATTGTTGCTTCGGTCTCGAACCAGTTCTTTGCATTGTAGTTCGAAGCCCGATCCAGGTCGAAATAGGCCAATCGGGCAGCGTCCCAGAGTCGTTCACAGACGACGTCGAGACTAATCGCCTTATCCCACGGCAAACCCAGGTCTTTGAGGCTGATGAACCCGCTATAGGTAATGTTGGGATGGTAGGCTGGCGTCAGCCAACGTAAATCGGGCGCTTGGTCTGGATACGCGAATCCCATTCGGATTTCGCAGCGGTGCTCCCCAACTTCCGTGTAGCCCGACTCAGCATTCCGATCGCGACGAATCCCTTTGCCCCGGAAAATCAGAGTGAACTGATTGGCCGGTTCGCCATCGCCTGCGACGAACTCGAAGATCGTACTTTCGTCCCGGAGCGCTTGCAGGACCCGCAGGTCGTCACGCAGTCGTTGAGTTCGTGCGTCGTTTGACACGCCTGGTCTCCTGTTTAAGCTGTTTGGTTTGCCTATTCGGTGTCTTCATCCGACTCAGGCGGAGCGCCGTCCGATGCTTCAAAGTTCACCTCGTCGCCCAATTCGTCGTCGTCGTCGGGGCCATACCCGAGCTCTTCCTTTTGAGCACCCATGGACGTGAGCACGGTTCCAATCGTCAAGACCAGCAGAATCCCGCCTCCAAGGGGCCACCACCACCAGGCGACTCCCCACAGCAGTGTGGTCTCAGCGGCGTCTGCGGGGACCTCCAGATTCAGTTTCTTGGCGTAGCCGTCGCGTTGCTTGCGGTATTTATCTCGCTCGAGGCGGAGCTTCTTTTTGTCGGCGAGGGCCGTCTCGTAGTTATCGTTCGCCGTCTTGTTAGCCTTCATCTGAGCCTCGAGTTTCTGTTCGAGGTTCTTGACGTGATAGCTCTGTCCAAGGGCGGAAGCCTTCCACTGAGCCGCCTTCTCCTTCGCATCGACGGCGCCGGTGAAGGCCTTCTTCCCGTCGCCCATTCGGGCCAAGACTTCGTCGAGCATTTCATTCTGCGCGTCATCGCGAATTCGGCGGCTTTCCGCGATCGTCAGTCGCGCCACGCGATCTTCGAGACTCTTGGTGTCTTCACCGCCGAGTTGGATGCCAGGAAACAGCAGTTTGACGGCGACCAGCAGCACTAGGAGAAACTGCATCGTCATCATTCCCATGACGGCGGTTCCCTGCCAGGAATTAGCCTCTGGAACCTGCACCACCGTAGGTGGGCTGCCCGAAGAACGCATGCGTGAAATCGCCATGTCATCACCATAGCCAGATAGTTGTTCCGCCGCGTCCTCCAACTCATGAAGTCGGAATCGCGAGCTGGTTAAGTAGAACCCGCCAGTTCGGCGAATACGGTTTTCCGGGTCGCCCGTCCATTGAAACATCCCGCGATCGTTGCGGCATGGGTCGATAACGAGCGCGACATCAAGTTCTTTGTTGAAGAAGTTATCGCAGATAAACATGTCCATCCCTGAAAGGAACACGCCCCAGTCCGGATGGGTGTGGTACCAGCCGACCATCTGCAAGTCGTCTGGAAACTCCTCTCGTTCCTTTGTGATCTCGGACCAGGTGTCGTGGGTGAACTTAAAACTGCCTTTCGTGCTCTCGTAGTGTTTGGCCCTCAGGCTGTCCGAGATCACGACAAACGGTTTTCCCTCGTGGTCGAGGAAATGGCCGCCCAACATCACGCCCCCCAACTCGACGCTCGTGTCTTCAAGGGCGTGATCCTCCATATCCGCCATCACATCGAGATCGACAAAAACCGGCAGGTCGGCGTTCTCGGGGGCATTGATAGCCGCCACGGCGTACTGCTTATTGCGGTCTGGGCGCAACGACGTGTCCGGATCGGATTCCTCAAGATCGCCAAAATGGATATCTGCTTCCATCGATCACCACACGTAAACGCTAGCGTAAGTCCAAGTGCAAAAGCCCGCGCGGAGACCTGCACAGGAACTTGGGCGTAAAGTCTGCGCGAAGGCGGGACTCAGCCTTGAAATGCCATTCGTACGCTGTCTCAGAATGTTGCAAGCGAAATCCGATCGTCAGAATTTAGAACCGCCAATCATCGCGATCGCCGTCTAATAGTGCGTAGTGCACCGCCTTGCCTCCCTGGACTTTGACAATATCGTACGAGGGTACTCCCAAGTTCGACAGGGTTTCCTTAGCTAGCTCGCTGCCCTGGTCCACGTGTTGCACAAAGTCGGGCCGGCCGGTCTCCTCGCATTCCGGACAAACGGCGTCCCGCATCCCCACGGCCTGCATGGGTCGCATGATGCGCGAATTGGCGCCGCATCTCGCACAGTCGATTCTCACCACGAGATCGCGGTCCAAGGTGATCCGCCAGGGACCCTCATCGCCCGTCGCCTCGGCGACCGCTGCCATCAATTGCTCGCCAGTCGTTGCTTCACACGTCAGCGGCAGCGGCAGGAGTTCGTCATATGTTTCATGGCTCAAACAGTCCTCGCGATGCTGGAAACGAGTCTTGTAGAACTGGTTTGCGATCCCGTTGTAGATCAACGCCTCCCCGGAAGCGACAGGCATTCCATGGATCAGCTTCAACGCCTCTTGAGTCTGCAGTGCGCCGATCATTGAAGAAATCGTTGGCGCTGTGGGAACTTTGCCGGCCTGCAAATCCTCTTGGCGCAACAATGGGCAACTGTAGCGAAGGTTGATCAAGCGGTAGTCCGTTTCCGTCATTGCGCATTCGTAACATGAGCCGTCAGGCGGCTGGAAAGTCTTGACGACGCCATTGATCTCTTGGATGCCGCCGTCGATCCAGGGCGTGTTGACCTTCCAACAACTACGGTTGACCCACAAACGGGCTTCGCGATTGTCAAGACAGCCGATAACGACGTCGACATCTCGGAACAGACCCAACCCAATTTCGGTAATGACATTGGCCAGCAGCGGCTGGACCTTGGTGTCGGGGTTAAGATCCCGCAGGGCGTCCGCCGCCGCCTCGGCTTTCGAACGCCCCCGATCGCGCGAGCGGAACAAAACCGAACGGCTCAGGTTCGACTCCTCAATTAGGTCAAAATCGACGACGTAGACGTTGCCTACGCCGAGCAGCGCGAGATTTTTGAGCACTTCGTTGCCCAGGGCGCCCGCGCCAACGACAAGCACTCTGGCGTTGGCCAGTCGCACTTGGTCCCACCAGGCGATAAGCCGCAACCGCGAGTAACGGTCGTCGTCGTCGATTACAAATGCATCTTCAGTCATGTCTTGCTTGGCGTACCCAATGATCTCGAAACCTAAGTCCAACTCCGCACGAACCTCAAGCCAATCAAAGCAACATCTTTCCAGAATGATGAAACTCGGGGACGATCGCAAGGCGGCTCGTCTGGCTCCCTTAGGCCTTTCTACCTGATTTTGAATTGGGTTGCTGGATGCAAATGAACCCGCAACTGGCTATTCGGTCAGCGCGCCACTGGTAGAACTCGAATTCCCGACGTACCGGATCTACAACCAAGGCGATCTGCCAAGGCTGAGAAAAGAAATTGCGGTGAATGAAGAGATCGTATCCGGAAAGAAAAACGCCGAAATCTGGATGGGTATGCTGCCAGCCGACAATCAACTCGCCAGGAAACTTTTCGTCCGCCTGACGATGAAATTGAGCCCAAGTGTCATGGGTGAAGGTAAGGGAGGCAGCCCGAGATTCGGCGTCGGTGGCCGGAAAAAACTTGCGGATTTCGACATAGGGTCGCCCGTCTTCGTGGAGCCCGCCCAAGAGAAAACCGCCCAGCTCTTTGCCCAAGTCGCGCTCCGAGTAGTCCAAGATCTCCTCAAGCACGTTCTCATGAATCACCACAGGCACGGCGTCTTGATGGATCAGGCCGACAGGTTGCCTTAACGTCGCTTGATCGCGATTGGGAATCGGCTTGGGGATTGGCTTGATCGACATACGCCCCTCCATTTGGGTGCGGCCGTCTGGCGAACGCCCGCCTTGGCCGAATCGGTTCGCTCAGCTACTCAATGAACATGATGTCCTGGTCGTCGGATTCAAGAACCGATCCAGAAGAGACCGTTACGTCGTCATTCGCCACACCATCGTCGCTGGGCCTGGATGTGCTCTCTTCGAATAGGCCCTCTCCGAATTCGCCGTCTACCGAGTTGCCGTCTACCGAGTTGCCGGGTACGGATGCACTGCCAGGCAGTAGGTTCAGGTTTGGCGTTACGCTGGAACTGGTCCGAAACGGATTTGAATCGTCCCCAGTCGCACTAGGCGAGTGGCCGGCGACCATTTCCGTCTCGATAATTTCGGCCTCAATAATCTCTTCCTCATCCGCATCGCCTTGCGAGATCTCGACCAGTTGCCCAGGTTTCGGCTCGACGGGCGGGCCCGGTGTCGGTTCGTTTGGAGAGTCGAGAAAAACGACTTCCGGCTCCGGCGGGGGGACGGGTGAGGCAGCGAACGGCGCGGGATCAGGCAACTTCCTGCCGGTCGCCACGCGGTCTCGAATTGGGCGATCGTCCAGGGGAAGCTGGAATTGGCTTTGGGTGCGGGCCCATTGGGCCGCCTCGCGATTGTAGGGGCTCTCAACATCGTAGTTGGCGTAACGAATCATGTCCCAGAGCATGGTGCACAACTCGTCGAGATTAACGCTGGGAACCCAGTGGGTCTGGTAGCCGCCAAGGCAAACCACACCGCCAGCCGAAATGTTCGGGTGAAAGATAGGTGTCTTCCACTGCAATTCCGGCTGCATTCGAGGGTAGGAGGCCCCCAGGGTCACCGTCATTTCGTGGCGTTCGCGCAGTAATACATCCTCGGAACTCTCGGGTTTCCACAGCCCTTTGCCATAGAACTTAATGACGTACGATTCGGGCAGACCACCGTAGAGGTTGCTCGGAACGGCAAAGTCTACGACGGTGCTCTCAGATCTTAGCGCTTCTAATGCGCGAAGGTCGGTGCGCAATCGTCGAATTCGCGGCGACTCCCGCGGCGCCATGGGAATACTCCTGTCGTTTGCAGACGACGCCACCCGAACGGGTGAACGATTCTATTGTCGCTTGCCTCGACGGTATTGAAAACCCGCCAAGCGTCTCACTCCAGCGGAACACACCGCGGAATGCGGCGGGTCGCTTCCCGCGGTTGTAGGAATGTGCAGGTTAGCCAGCGACGATTTCCGGATAGACGATCAGATGGTCGCCGTCAGACACTTGGGCGTGGACAAGCGTTTCGTCTTCCCGCAAACGCTTGCCGCCCTCTTTGTGATCCAGGCTGTAACTCATCGGTTGCCCATCTGGCCCCATCACAGGCAAATTCATCTTGGTGATGATATTGGGCAAGATGCGTTTCACCGTGACGGTGTCTGAGATTACCGCGTCAACAGACTTCGCACCGGTCTGGTCCAAGAATGTGACCCTTGTTCCCTTGCGATCCTCATTCGACATTTGTTGCTACTCCGTAGGCATCGAGAGAAAGTGGGTCGGCAACAGGGCGTACGTCCAACCAACTCGAATCGGCGTAAATCTGGCAAATAGACATCACCATCGCTTTGGTATTCGGTGTTCCTGCCCTCATCTTAGTACAAGCTCGGGACGATTCCAACTACCGCGATATTACCATAAGCCTTCGCAACACAAGAGCTTGCGTTCGAGCGAGAGGTTCGTCACGGTCGATTTTTTTCCCGTCTTTGAGCAGAAGATTGCAAGAAACGGATCCAATATGCCTGCAAGGCAGGGGTTCTTTCCGCGATTTCGCGGCCCTTGGTCGATTCTCGCCCCCGATTAACTTCATCGGTCGCACCGTCATTTGGGCGCGCGCCAAACGCCGTCCTCGAAATTACTCACCTTCGATGACCTTCAGTTTGAGCTGCTGAAGCAAGGGCAGCACTGGAAGAAAAGCGGCATACGGGCTGGCCCCTTCCAAGTTGGTGCTAACGACCTTCAGGTGGGCGGCGCCGATCCCGCCCCGAGCGAGCGTCGCATCCAGGGGCGTCCATCTTCCGCCGACCCAAACCTCGTTCCACATGTGATAGGCGAATGAGCCGTTGTAATAGACCAAGCCGATCACGACACGCGCTGGAATGCCCTTCGCGCGACACAATGCCGCCAGAAGCACCGCATGCTCCGTGCAATCGCCTTTTAGATGCTCGGCAACGTCGGCGGCTGAGGCGAACGCCTGAGAGAAGTCCTTCTCCTGAATTCGATCATTCACCAGGGACTCCAGAGCCAGCGCCGCTTTCCACGGATCAGCCGCCTCGACCTCTGCTGCCAACGCGATCACTCGGCTGTCCCTGGACTGGATCAGGGCGTTGGGCTTGATGTCGCCATCCGATGGCGGGCCGTCATCCCCCATTTCGATCTTGCTGGGCTGATCGGGTCGCACTGCAATCACTTCAATTTCAACGGTGCGGCTATCTACCTTTCGAATCGACTGACTGGCGCCTCGCGGAAACGACTCGGCGGGGTCGGAACGTTCCAACTCGGCTCGATAGACGACGCGTTTGGAGGCATGCGGGTCGGCCTTGAGGGTTGCCGGAAACTGGACGGCGATAACGGAGGCAAGCCCCAAGTCGAACTCGCCGCCATCGTCGGCAAGCGCGTTGTCTTGCGTTGTCCGATAGGTCGTTTGCTGGAACGCTGGCAGGGTGGTCATCCAGACGAGGCCTTGTTCGTCGGCCCATCGAACGCCCTCGAGGGCAATCCCGGGGAGCACCGATTTCTCCTTGATCTCCAGCAGTCTCGCTTTCTTGCCATCGGGCAAAACGACATCGCGAAAACTTCCCGCCGTCCATTCCACGGTCATCACTTGGTGCAACACGGGCGCCAGCATTTGCAGCTTACGCGTCTCTCCTGGTTTGAGCGGTGCATTGCGAAGGGAAAGTTCGTCGGCGCCGATACCGCCGTAGGACGATTTCCAGGGGATCGAATCAACTTGAATCTCGGCGCCGGTCGTCGTCTCCAGCCGAAGTCGGTCTCCGACGACTCGTCCCCGCGTGCGAACCGCGGTGGGGCCGGCGTTCAACTCGCCGTCAAACGCAAGCAAACTGCCGTCGGCGTCCAAGAGCGATCGAACGGTGTATTTCTGTTCTGTGTTCTGATTGAATCGCTTCACTCGGGTTTGGTCCTCAAGCTCAATCAAAGTCGCCCGTTCGCCCTGATCGTTGACCAAGTTCCGGTCGGTAACTTGCGAGTGGCCGATTTTGGAGCCGGCCAGCCGAGTTACACGCCAAGAAACTGAGGCCTGGCCCAGGGGGCTATACCCTTCGGTCAATTCCGTGGCTTCGCCGACGGCCCCGCTGCCCTGGTCCCTCTTGCCCTGGTCCCTGTTGTTTGGGGGCTGGGCGGCGTCGTCTCCCGTCGAGGGGACTTTGGGGATCTCATCCGGGCCGCCGCCGTTGCCGCTATCGCATCCAGCGAGAGAGAAAACGGCCAGAAGGGCAAAGAAAAAAAACGCCCCGCAACACGATGTCCAAATGCATCGTTCGTTCGTCTTGTGCATCGTCTTTTTCAGTTTCTATCCATTGAGAATCAATACGACCGGCAGAACCTGCCGTAGTATATCAAAGAACCGTCAAAAAACCTCATCGAGCGGCATCGGGAGACTCGACCCAATCGCCCGAGCACGTCGGTATCTGGCAAAAAAACAAGCCCTTGCTTCCTCTCTCAAAAGCAGACCGTTAACCCGGTGCTAGACTTCGTTAGTTCGATCGACATTTGTTTGTCGATTGGATGTTGAGTTGACCCACAGGCCGTTGTTGGCGGGCGAGAGAACCGGCGGATGCTTTTCCGTCGTTTCAGGTGATCGCCGTCATCAATCGTTTGGCTAACAGCACTCGGGCTCGTTCTCCCCAGAACAGACTCAACATTGTTTAGGTTGGTACAAGACTCACTTGGCGAAACGCGACTCCCAGCGTTGCCCCGCGAATTCGCTGTAATTGCAGAGGTCGAAATGGGCTTCCTGAAAAGGTTTTTTAAGAGCGTCTTTCACGAGGGCGTCTCCGGAACTCAGGGCGAGAGCAGCTTTGAACACCTGAGCGAAGACGAACTTGAAGCGCACCTGGGCGTTGGGCGATATGGTGACTTCGAGCTCACGAATGCTGTTCGACCCTCGTACGACCTGCAGGTTGTGCCTCGACAAGGTTTCCGGCACGACGTTTACCTGGATGACGAGTCCAAGGCCAGTGTGCCCGTGCTGATGGGTTCCGCGTCGAAGGACCGCGTCTTTGATCTCTTCCTCGATCTTATTGAACCCCTGGGGAGCGAAGTGGATGTGGTCTTGGAAACTAGCCACAATCGCTCGGCGGAGGTGCATCAAGACCTGTACCGCGAACACATCGACACGCCAGTCCTCAAGAGCATTCTCTACGACTTCGAGGAGATGTTGTTGAACGATGGCTGCACCGGAATCGCAGTGCTCAACCCCAACATTCCACAAGAAGTCCAGTTCGACGAGCACAAACTGCTGATTGTCTATGGCAAGCCGCTTGAGAATTACGAAGGCGAATTCCGGCACTATGGAGTTCGGCAAGACGACGATATCAAGTTCATCACTGAGGCCGAACACGTACATTCGTCCAGTGACACTTACTATGAACAGTTTTGCGAACTCCGCATGCGACTCGGCATGGACTGCACGTTTGAGTAAGCCGCGTCGCACTCGTCTGCAAGCCGGATCGCAGCTCTAACGCGGTTCGGCTTTTTTCTCGCGCCGCCGAAACTTGAGACGACCATCGCCATGCACAAGAACCTGATCACGAGCCAAGTCAAGCACATACTGAAGACCGCTCGCAAGTACTGGTTCGTCGCCATTGCGCCTGCGGCTTTGTTGACCGCGATGGCCTTTGGCTTCGCGGTCGCTCGACAACCCTGCTGGAAAGCGTCGCAGGGCTTGATGGTGCGAGACCAGACGACCCAGCAGAACAGCCGAGGCCAGTTCGAGAGCCTCGATGCGATGAAGACCGCCCAAGAGACCATTCTGGAGATCGCCAGAAATCGATCCTTGGTCGAGTCCTCACTGAAAACCATCGGCCCGCCCGCGAAACGTGAGACCACGGGCGCCTGGCCCAGCCAAGACGAGATTGACGATGCGCTCGATGGGATCATGGTCAGCGCGCCCAAGGGCGCGGAATTTGGCAAAACAGAAGAGTTTCCTGGAGTCCGCCACGGCAGACCCCTCGCGAATCTTAGGCGCGCCAAGTCGCTTGTTGGCCATTCAACCCGCCTTGCGACGACTGAAAGACGGTCTCGTCGACGCCCAACTAAGGACGGCTCAGCTCTCGGGAACTCGCAGCCCCGATCACCCGCTGATGAAAGCGGCTCGGATTGGCGAGCATGAAGTCCGACGGGACCTGCACCGAGAACTACACTCTGCTCTGCGCGGCCTCTCCGCCGAAATTGCCGTGACCAATCGACAACGCGAACTGCTGACGAACCAACTGGAAGACGTCACCGAACGGATGAGCACGCTGGCGGGACTGCGGGCTCGTTACGGCAATCTGGTCGATAATGTGGCCCACCGCTCGACGATTGTCGCCCAAGCGACGCGCAGTATCGCCGAGGCGCGAGCCACCCAACGGTCGACCGTCGAGACCAGCCTGCTGACCCGGATCGATTCGCCTCTGACGGGAAGCAAACCACAAGGTCCAGGCAAGACGACCCTCGTACTGGGCGGGCTCGCCGGAGGCATTGCCGCGGGAGTGGGCCTTATCCTGCTGCTTACGCCCATCGTCGGGCCTCTCGGACAAGACTGGTCGGCGCAGAGCTTCTTTCGGCGCCGCAACGACGACCAGCGGTCGCGACCGGACCGCGGCCGCAGAGGTTCCGACCAAGCCTCCCAAACTCTGCCTCAAGCCGACGATAGACCAGCCCAGCAACGCCAAACCGGTGGGCCCGCGACGCAGCCAGCCGCTGAAAGTGTGCCGAGCAGTCCACGTCAACAGCGAGGCGGGGAACAGCGAGGCGGGGAACAGCGCGGCGGCGAGCGGCGTGGCGAAGATCGACGCGGCGGTCCCCAGCGATAGTGCGATGCAACGAATCGCCGGCGTTAGGCGAGGGCGTCGTCCAGAAATTCTCGCATTCTATTCTCGACCCGCGGCCCATCCTTGCTCAGCTGACATTCCCACACCACGAGCACTCGCCAGCCTTCAACTCGCAATAGGCGGCGGTTCTTGCGATCTCGTTCGACGTTCCGCGACAGCTTCGTCTCCCAGTACTCGCGGTTCGTCTTGGGAATTCGCCGTCCTCGCCGGCAGCGGTGACGGTGCCAAAAACATCCGTGGACAAAGATCACTGATCGCAGGCGAGGGAAGACTAAGTCTGGCTTCCCAGCCAAGTTGGCTACATGCAGCCGATAGCGAAAACCCATCGCGTGAACAGCTCGACGCACTTGCATTTCGGGCTTGGTGTCCTTTGAGCCGACGGACCGCATTACACTCGAACGCTGTTCCGAAGTGAAGACGTCAGCCATCGACTCGCCCCCCGGCAACACACGCAGACTCAAAACTGGGCGTCAGTATATTGGCGTCAATCCAGCGAATGACAGGGACGCAAACGGCGTCGCCAAAACCAAATAACGACTGACTGTCAGAACCGTTCAGAGGGAAATCGGGCGCCCCTTGCAGCCTGGCGTACTCTCGAGGGCTCATCCAACGTATTCGAAATCTGCCGCGTCCCGCGCAGATCACAATTTGCCGAGCGCTCCCGCCTCGCGGCGTTCGCAGACAACCGGCCACTCCGTCTCGTCTCACCTCCGCCCGCTGAGCCCCCTGCCGGATGCGCCGAAACACAGTCGCCATCCGCACCTGGTCAGACGCGATCCATTCATCGACCTCGTTTCGATGCGTTGGACTCATCATTTTCAGGTGCTTTTCCACCAGCGGACCATCCCACCAATCCTGGTCGTCGCCGCTGTCCAAGTAATCTTCAAGCCGATACTCCGCTTGTACCGGCGGAACAAGCGGCAGCGCGGCCCAACCCGTTGAAAGTTCGGTGTTTCGCATGAGGTTTCGGAGTCGGTCGTTGCGGAGGGCCGTTGTTTCGATGAGTGAGTTCCAGCGGTCGCCGAAGACCTCCGGCGTCTGCCGCACTAGTTCCGGGAGCTGGAGCGACTCGTGATAACCGAATACGAATAGTCTCGCTCGGCTCTGAGGCAGAAACTGCTTGGCATCCAGGATCAACGCGTCGACCCAGTAGCCCATATCGGCCAGGCTTTGTACGGCGGCCTGAAAATCCGCGCCGGCTCGAGAATTCAAGAAGCCGACGACGTTCTCCAACATCAGCATCCGCGGCTGTTTCTCCCCCAGCGCCGCGACCGCCTTGGCGAACCCAAAGAACGCAGAGGACTCCGCGCCGCCAAATCCTTGCCTGCGTCCGGCGAGCGACATGTCAGTGCAAGGAAAGGAGGCCGTCGCCAGGAACGGCGCCCCCTCAACTCGACTGATCACTTCATCTGTCGCCCACACGTCATCCACGTGGTAATACGCCGCGTCGCCAAAACGATCGCGGTACATCGCCGCCTTTTGGGGCGAAATGTCGTTCGCGTACCCACAACGCCAATCGGACGCCTGCAGGGCTTCGTGGACAAGCCCGATCCCCGCAAAGAACTCACAGAATGTCTTGTCCATTTCGCGGTCCGCAAATAGGCCATCCATTACTTGACGATGAATCTGACTGACGATGAATCGGCGCCGCAAAGAGCAGTCGCGGGCTAAACGTGTTCATGCTCGCGGAGATGGCGTTCGCAGTAGGCCGGAGTTCCCTTGCATTTCGAGCAGTAGCGAAACTCCTCGTCCGGGTTCGTCAGGTTCGTGATGCCGCAGGTCGTGCATTTATGCGCCGGACGATTGGCGAAAGCAACCTTCTGCGCCGCAACTTGCATTCGCCTCTTCCCAGCTCGCATCTTCTGGACAATATCCGGTCCAAAGAAGAGGAAGAAATTGAGCACCGAGGCCAACACGGTTGCTGCCACGGGCCATTCCGAACCAAGAATCAACAGTGCGTATCCAGCCCACTGAAGGTAGGCGAGCCACTTGATCTTGATCGGTAGGATAAAGAACAGCATCAAGGTGAAATCGGGGAATAAGTAGGCGAAGGCGAGAAATATCGTGGCGTAAAGGAAGCCGTTTTGCACAGGCGCGGCTGGCGGAAACCCCGCCGGCATGACAGCTGCCCCAACGAGCCCGACTGCAGCCGTCGCGGCCAAACCTACGAACAGGTAGAGGTTGAATGCGACGCTTCCCCAGCGAGTTTCGAGCGTATTGCCCATCAGGTAGAAGAGATAGAAATAAAAGAAGGCCCAAATCGGCTGTTGAGCTGGCGGGATGAATGGAAACGCCAGGATGCGCCAGACTTCGCCAGCAAGAACCTTTCCCGGCACCAAGCCGAATTGGAGAACGACGTTGTCCAGTTGGACGCCCTTTAACAAAGCCGCAATGAAAACCACAGCCTGAATCGCGACGATTCCGTTGGTCAGGTGGGGAATTGCGTAGGGGCGGAGACGTCGCTCCCACCGGTCAAGCGTGCGCATTCTCTTCTCGCGACGGAGTTCGTAATCGATTGTGTCTTGGCCCCAGCCGCTTCAGTTCGACCTGTTGCAATCGACTTCTCGGCAGACCCGATCATAATCGCATCGACGGCTCACGTCTGCCGCCCATCTGGGCCACCTTCGCCCCGGTGGACACAGCGTTGAGGCTGCTGGCAGCCCTCGAATCGCCGGTTCGATCGCTTTTCGGCTGCGGCGAGTCGATCCGCCGAACTCGAATTGCCGACTTAGGCGGCACGGTCAAGATAGTGTTGCAGTTCGGCTGGAGCGTCGGTTAAGGGAAGACTGATATCGTCGCGCAAAGTCTCGATGACCTGGTCGAATTGCTCGATGGAGTTGAGCGCCAGGTCGACAAACAGATACTTGCGGCCAGCGACCTCGCAACCGCCCCCGCCAGCCCCGCCCAGCCATTCATGGCGGACTTGGTATCCGAGTTGCTCGGCGACGATTAAAGCGCGTTCCATCAATTCCACGGTATGCATCATGCAATCCTCGACGATTCCCTGTCGAACAGTCAATTTCGAAGCGATCGTGGTCGATCGATCCGCGCCAGACCCATTTCGGGCTCGCGGCGGATTTGCGGAGCTGATTTGAGATGCAAGCGGCTCCATCCGCGTGGGTCGGCAAATTATAGTCGGATCGGTTTCAGTCGCCCAGGCGAATTCGACGATAGCACTTGTGTGCTTAAGCATCGTTCCCAAAACAACTTAAGTAGCGCAAGCATGGCAAGGGAATCCGTTTTGTTGCGATGAGGGAAGATCGGCGAAACACCGATGCGTGGCAACCTACGGCAACTGGGCGCCGTCGCGAAGGCGTGGCAAGAAAAACAGGCAATGGAAAAAATAATGCGACCAAGCGACTCGCCAAGTCCCGAAGAACAAATCGAAAACCTCAAGGCCCAACTCGCCCAGGCTCAGAAACTCACAGCCCTGGGTGAGCTCGTTGGCACGACCACCCACGAATTCAACAACGTCCTGATGACGGTGATCAACTACGCCAAAATGGGATTGCGGCACAAGGACGAGGCGACGCGAGATAAAGCGTTGTCCAAAATCCTGACGGCAAGCGAGCGGGCCGCAAAGATCACCAACTCGGTTCTCAGCATGGCGAGAAATCGGAGCGACGGATTCGAGCCGACCGCCCTCGACCGAATCATCGAGGACGCTCTCGTTTTGCTCGAACGTGAAATGCGGAAGTACCGCATCAGCATCGAGCAGGTTTTTGAGCCGACTCCGCCGGTTCTCGCCAACGGGAACCAAATCCAGCAAGTCCTGCTCAACCTGCTCATCAACGCTCGTCAAGCGATGCCTGATGGCGGCCGCATTATTATTGGGCTGAAGCATGATCGCAAGAATGGCGCCGTTGATCTGGTCGTTCGCGACACAGGCAAAGGCATGCCACCGGAGAAGCTAAAGAGAATCTTTGAGCCTTTCTTCAGCACCAAGCAGGGACCGGACGAAACGGGCAAAGGCGGCACCGGCTTGGGGTTGTCTGCGTGCCGCGATATTATCGAGAATCATCGCGGGCGGATTCGAGTCGATAGCAGTCAGGGAAAAGGGACAGCATTCACGATTAAACTGCCACTCGCGCCCGCCAAGAAGCCGAAACCGGTGCCTGCCGCCGCTCCGCAAGAGCCTGCCGCCAGTTCGCGAGCGGCTGCCCCGCCAAAGGTCGCCGCCGCTCCGCATATCGCACCCGTAGCGCCTCCGACCGCCGTTCCAGCTCCCAATGCAGCGGCGAGGATTCTGCCAAGTCAGCCAATCACGCCCGAATCTGCTTCCAACGGGATCGATCCGCCCACGACGGCGCCAAACCCGCTCGCTTCGCACTAGCCCGTGGATGCTAGCGTTGCCGCCAACTGGCTTCAGGGTGGCGGTTCTTCTTGGGTCTCGAATGCCCTTGCGATTTGAGTCCGATTCTGCGACCGTACGCCACCGTTTTGTGTATTTTCGATAGGTTCCCGCGGCAAGCAGAAGCGATGCGTACTGGTCTGGCAATTCTGAGCGTGACTTTGGTGGCAAATGCGGTCGGTTGCGGCTTGCTCCACCACCAGCGGCCAGAGGTTCCGGCTGAGGGCCCGGTCATGATTGAAAACCCGCTCTCAGTCCCTGCTCTGGATGAAGATTATCTCTGGGGCCAGGTCGTCGACACGATCGACGACTATTTCAAGATCGAACGCGAGGATCGGGTGCGAGTCGTTGGGGGAGTGGTCAGCGAGGGGCGCATCGAGACATTCCCCGAGACAGGTAGCGGGTACCTCGAACCATGGCGTCGCGATTCGACCCGCGGCCCCGAAAAACTTCTTGCCTCGCTGCAGTCGATACGGCGTCGAGCTCTCGTGCGCGTGGCGCCGGGACCGGACGGTTACTTGATTTTCGTCACGGTGCTCAAAGAACTCGAAGACGTCAGTCGGCCGGAATTCTCAACCATCGGCGGCTCGGCTCAGCGCCACGACGGAACGCTTGTGCGGACGAATCCAGTGCGCGGCGCCCACGCGGTCACATTGGGCTGGATCCAGATCGGCCGAGATCCGAGTCTGGAACAGCAGATTCTCTTCGAGATCCAATACCGGCTCGCCGCCGGCAGCCCGCAACGCCCGCCCGGCGCCCACGGTCTGCTTCATCATTAGGCCAGTGAGCCGCGCGAGCAACCTCATTCTCTTTGGCGTTTAAGTTGGCCGAGCTTGAACTGCGGCCGCTCCTTCATCATCAGTGCTGCATGTCGATAGAACGGATAGACGCTCCATTCAACGCAGGCCAGTAGATCTGGCTTGCCGTCGCCGTCGAAATCGCCCACCCAGGGATGAGGCCCGTGCGAGGTGACTCGAATCGGATTCCCGAAACAGCGAAGCGCTTGCGGTTTCTCGAAGATGGGCGAGGTCGTCGTTCCGGTGTTGCGCAGCAGATAGATGCTTCCGCTGTCTTGGATCTCTCTATGCGATCCGGCCAGACTATAGACAAGATCGACCAAGCCGTCCCGATCCCAGTCAACGGCTCGAAACGACTCGGTCCAATGGGCTCGCCGATTCACGATGGCATCGTTGATCGAACGTCCGTCCACCAACTTGAGGGCGTGGTCTTTTCGCAATTGAAGTTCGCCCGTTGCGTTGCGATGTTGGGCAAACAATGTGGCGACTCGCGTTTCGCCATCGTGAGTTACCAGGTCCGTTAGCCCATCGCCGTTGAAGTCGGCAAATGCAGCGCCAGTTCGCCAGAAGAATGGTCGCCCGTTTTCGTAGGGATAGACACCGTTGTTTGAGTTCTTGTCGTTGGCGGCCACTGCCGAGCGAGTTCGCATTTTCGGCGAATCAGGGAAGCCGTCGCAAGTAACCTGGCGCCGTTTGTCGAACAGAGGTTGAGCTCGGGTGCCTATGTTCTTGTACCAAAAAATACGGTTGGTCTCGTTGGGGAAGACCAGATCGGCTCGGCCGTCAGCGTCCCAATCAACGAACGCGGGGTAGTTGTATCCCATGTTGTGCGAGCTGTTTGGAGGGCCGAGAATCTCGTCCCGAACGAATCGGATTGGTTTGTCTTGGGCCATGATCTTCCGCGGTTCAGCATATGCGGGCCGATCGTTCGAGCCTTGATTGATGACGATTCTGGGCCAGCCGTATCCACCGCCGACTAGTAGGTCCAAGTCGCCGTCCGCGTCCCAGTCGCAAACGCAGGGCCAAGCTTGGTCGCTGAGCGACATCACCGCGGATTGGGACTGGGCGCGAAAATGACGTTCGAACCGGGGCGCCTGATCTGGTTTGCTGACGAGTTGGAAGAAAGAAACAGCCTGATGGACATTGTCTTGGACGAGCAGCCCTTGGCGGCCGCCACGTCGAACTGCGGCGACGAAGACAGCCCGGTTGGCGTCGATACCGACCGTCGCTTGCGGCTGAGAAAATCTAGGGGTCCCGGCACTCTTCTTGGCGCCGAGGTTTCTTCGCCAAGCCACTTGGTAGCCATTGTGTTGCGTAGTCGAGCCCTGCAAGCAGACCGCGTCGAGCCGTCCGTCCTGGTCAACATCGAGAAAGCAGGGATCCCGTCCGGCGTTGAGCGAGACAGGCGGTTCGGCTTCAAACGGCCAGCCCTTTGGGTTGCTGTTTCTGATGTATTTGCCATCGATGACCAAATCCAGTTTGTTGTCTTGGTCCAGGTCGACTGCACGGCAAGCAGACCAACCGGGCGCCTTCAGGCTGGCTTTCGGCTTGAACAAAGGAAGTCCGCCAGGGTCTCGGCGGCCCGTGTTGATGTAGAAAGTCGCCCTTCCCGAACTCGTGTAGACCAAGTCGATCTTTCCGTCCTGGTTGAAGTCGGCCACATCACAGGCGACATAAGTGCCGCCGGCAAGCTTGCTGGGCGTTGCTTCTGCACCGCTCAAATAACGCGGACGCAGCAAGTCTGCAAACTGGCCTGCGGGGGCCGAACCGCCAACGGCTGGATAGCAAATGACGCCGCTTTGAGGATCGCCTGGCCGATAGGCGTAATTCCAGCAGCCCACAAGGTCTGACTTGCCATCGCCGGTCAAGTCGGCCAACGCCGCCGCGTAGAAAAGTGTGATTGGTCGATCGCGCCCGCCGTTGTACCGCAACAAGTCACCTACTCCGATCGCAGGTGTGTATTCCTGTGGTGCGCGGGGGCGTCTCTGTTCAGCCAGGCGGAACTGAATCTCGTATCGCGTGTCGCCAATGTTCTCAATGACCCACTCAACGCGTCCCTCGTCAGCATAGGCAAAGCCCTCGCCGATCGCGATGGGAACCGCGCGGCCCGTGGCGGCGTTGATGACTCGGATCGAATTTGGATCGAGCACGCCTGACAGCCCTGCGCCGCGAATGATCTTGCCGAAGTTGATCTTCGGGTCCATGGGCGTCTGGGCGAACTCTAGCTTGGAGGTGATGCTCAAGAGAACAGCGTAGGATCGTTGGGAGTCGTCTGCGGCGACGACTTGCCCGCAAGAGCATATGACGGCGACAAAGGTCGCGAGAGTTTGTGCTTTTCGCTTCATCATCACTCTCCTCCTGACTTGGTTGCCGAGGAGCGAAACGGCCCGGTTGAAATGCGCTCCGCGCGGCGGCTGCGCTGCGAAGCACCAGCATCCGGCCACGTCGAAGTTAGGGGGCGAGTCCCGCGTGAACTCCCATTCTCACACAAATGCAAAAGGGGTAGATGGTCAGAGGAGGTCGTTGGGGTCGATATCAATGATCCACTGCACGCCCTCAGGTGTCTGTTTGGCCATCTTTTCGCCGAGATCTCGAAGCCCCTTTCGCAGCACGCGGCGGTCACGCCCAAACAACAATAGATGAAAACGGAACTTACCGCGCAGCTTGCTGAGCGGCGCTGGCGCGGGTCCCAGCAAACGAGTGTCCGGGTCATCGTCAGGCAACGCCTCTTTCAGGAGCGTCCCGAGCAACTCGGCCGTTTGCGAAGCGGCAGTCTCACATTCGCCGCGGACAACCAACCGCATCAGCGCGAAGGAGGGCGGATATTGGTGGTCGTGGCGAACGGGAAGTTCGGATTCGGCGAAACCGACAAAGTCGTGTTCCGCGGCAGCCCGAATCGCAGGATGGTCTGGATCGAATGCCTGCACAAGCACTCGCCCGCCCTTGTCGCCGCGTCCGGTCCGGCCAGCAACTTGCGTAACCAATTGAAAGGTCCGCTCAGCGGCTCGGAAATCTGGGAAATTCAGGGCGGAATCGGCGTTCAACACGCCCACCAGAGTAACGTCGGGAAAGTCCAACCCTTTGGCAATCATCTGCGTGCCAACCAAGATCCTCACATCACCATCTCGGAATTGGGTCAGAGCGGCCTCGTGGCTTCCCGTTTTTTGCATCGTGTCACTGTCCATCCGCAAGCAGGGATAGCCTGGAAATCTGGCTTGCACTTCCGACTCAAGTTTTTGCGTACCGAGTCCGCCGTAGCGAATCCCCTCAAAGCGGCAATCGGGGCAGGTTGGCGGCGCCGGCCGCTCATAGTCACAGTAGTGGCAAACGGCGCGGTTGCGTTCTCGGTGGTGGGTCAGGGCGATGTCGCAGTTTTGGCAGCGCAGCACGAACCCGCAGGCAGGGCATTGGATGTGGGTTGAGAATCCGCGTCGGTTGAGAAGCAGGATGACCTTGCCGTCAGCGTCCAAGGCGGTCTGTATCGCCTCCTCCAGCGGCTTGCTTATGGCCCCGTGCACGGCCCGACTGCGAAACTCCTCGCGCATGTCGATGACGGCGACTTGGGGTAGTGGGCGATCGAGCACGCGATGGGGCAGTTCGGCCAACACGTATCTGCCCGATTTGGCTCGCAACCAGCTCTCCAGCGACGGTGTGGCTGAGCCGAGGACGAGCGGGATCTTTTCTGCGCGAGCTCGATACTGAGCAATGTCGCGTGCATGGTATCGGGGAGAGATGTCTTGCTTGAAGGAGGAGTCGTGTTCCTCGTCAAGCACGATCATGCCCAGGTGGGGGACCGGTGCGAAGATGGCGCTGCGCGCGCCGACGACGACTTGCACTTCGCCGCGCGCGATCCGTCGCCAATGCCAATGACGTTCGGGAGCGGTCATATGGCTATGCAAAACGGCGACGTCGTCAAACCTCGCTCGAAACCGTTGGCAGGTCTGCGGCGTCAAGCTGATCTCAGGCACTAACACGATCGCTTGTCGGCCGTAGTGAATCGTTTCGTCGATCGCGCGCATGTAGATTTCGGTCTTTCCGCTGCCGGTCACGCCGCGGATGAGAACGGTTGCGGATTGCTTGGCCTCCATGGCCGAGACGATCTGGTCGAGCGCATCTTGTTGGGACGGGTTGAGTGCATGGGGCGATTCGCGAGGGGGCGGCTCGCCTTGGTCGATCTCGGACGCCACGCGACGCACGGTCTCTGTAACCAGCCCTTTCTTTCGAAGCTGGTTGATTGGCGCCGTCGTGCAACCGACCGCGGCGGCCAGCTCTCGAGCCGTCAGCGGCTGGGCGGAGGCGGCCAGGCACTGCAACGCGGCGGACTGCTTCGCCGGCAGTCTCAGCTGTGTCAATCGCGCCGCGACGTGGGTCGGCACATGAAGGAACAGCACCTCTCGGGTTCCGGCCATCTCGCGGACGCCGGCAGGCACAACCGTCTCCAACGCCTGGCCCCAGGTGCAGAGATAGAAATCGGACATCCATTCCGCGAGTCTCACCATCGTCGGCGAAATCAACGGCGCCTTATCGACGACGCTCAATACGTCCTTCAAGCGAAACCGCCGAGTCGACTGCTGCGAGTCTTCCTTTCGGCGATCCAGTTCAGATTCGAACACAGCGACACAGTAGCCGACAACTCCGCGGTTCGAACGCCCCAAGGGCACTCGCAGGCGACGCCCCACCTGCACGTGTTCGCGAAGAGACTCTGGTATTGCGTAGTCCAGGGCGTCGGCCAAGCCCTCGGAGAACACGACCCTGGCGACACGCCGATCCTCACTCGCATCCAACTCCCACGGCGCTGGCTCGACCGAAAAGAGACTCCTTTGGCGTGGTGTTGCCATAGCGACATTGCCATAGTGACGTTGGATATGCGGATAGCCGATCAGGAACCAGTCCGATACGATAGCAGAGTCCAACCAGGGACGGGAAGAACGTTGGCATCGGGTCAGTGGCGTTTCAGGTTCAAGTTCTATTCCAAAAAGTGATTAGTGCCATGCGTTTGGGCGTCTTTGGCGGGTCGTTCAACCCCGTCCATTACGGGCATCTTTTGTTGGCCGAACTCTGCCGGGAGCAGTGTTCGTTGGATGAGGTCTGGTTCGTTCCGGCTGCGCGGCCGCCGCACAAGCAAGGCGAGCCTTTGGCGAACGGGCTGGAACGCGTGGCTATGCTCGAGCTTGCGATCGGCGGTCATGTGCCATTCGTCGTGTCTCACCTCGAAATTGAGCGAGACGGGCTCAGCTACTCCGTCGACACGCTGCGAGACATCGCGCGCCTTCGAAGCGACGCCGAACTGTTCTTTTTGATGGGGGCGGATTCGTTGGCTGATTGGCAACATTGGCGCGCGCCAGACGAAATTTGCCGCCTGGCGACCCCCGTTGTGGTCCGAAGAGTCGGCTCGCCGCCCCCTTCGCTCGATGCATTTCGACCGTTTGCGGACGCTGACCAACTGAGGCGGATTGCCGAAAACCAAGTACAGGCCCCGCTGATCGAGTTGAGCAGCAGCGCTATTCGGCAAAGGGTGGGCGCGGGACTCAGTATTCGTTTTCAAACTCCGCGAGCCGTCGAGAAGTTCATCCAAACAAACGGCCTCTTTCAATCTGGTTCGCGATAGCCTTGTGAGTTCGCTGAGCTACTAGCGCCGAGTCTGGTGAAAAGATGAAACGGCCCCGTGGCAACCCCCATTTGACAAAATTGGGGCCGAAACCGAGTTCCCGCCCGGTTCCCGGCGTCGACGTTCTTGAGCGGCGCCGAGTTGATTCGTCTGGTCGGCGCCTCGTTGGCCGCCTAGAATAGTCCGTGCTATCCCTCCACTTCCGACCCCAAGAAACCCATGGGTTACCGCCCCCTCCGAAAAGTCTTTGGCGAAAGCAACCTGGAACGGAAATGTGGAATACTGTTCGGGTCCTGTCTATTTCTGTCGATTTTTATCGCCTTCCTGTTGGTCGACTGGGTCGCTGAAAGGCTTGTTGAAGAACGCAAGTTGAAGGTGTTTCAGGCCAAACGCGAGCAGGGGGCGGCGTACGTCGACGTCAGCCTAATGAAGCTGCATTTTCGAGAAATCGCCAAGGCCCTGCGGGAAAAATCCGAGCCGAGCGACGGTGAGTTCCGGCCAGAAGATGAACTGCAGGCCGAGGCTCGCGAATGGAATGGGCGGCTGAAGGAATGGCAAGCCTTCTTGGCAACGATTAGCGAGGAATTTGACAACCAAGGGTTTCAATACACCCTCATTGCCGACGGCCGAGCGGCCACTGCGAATGAATGGGAACGCGAGCACCTGACTAAGCTTGCGGAAGAGGCGAAGACAAAATTCGCGGAAAAATTGGACGCAAACCCTCCGACCGAGCCCGCGGCCGAGTCGCCTACCGAGAAGCTGCGGGAATCGGGACTCTCCATTTTTGCTCGACGGGGCGTGGCGACGGCGTACACCGAACGGCTCGTCGATACCGGATCCGAAGTGCAGTATCACTATTACCAGCCGATCTACTACAAGGACAAATGTAAGTTCTGCCACAACTCGCTCGTCTCGGTGGGCGCGCTTTCCGCCGCCGAAGGCGGAGTGCCGATCGACCAGAGCGAGCCGATTGAGATCGCCAAGGTGGTTGTCCCGCTTCAGGCGGAGATCGACGCTGAGCATCAGATTCGAGCGATCCTGCTCGCCGTGGGGTGCGGCGCCTGGTTTCTCGCAATGATGGCCCTCTACGTGATCGTCAAGTATCTGATTATCAAGCCGCTTGGGCATTTGCGCGACGTCAGCGATGACATTAGTCGAGGCAACACGCAGTTGCGAGCGGACCTTGATACGCGCGATGAGTTTCAGGATCTGGCGGAATCGTTCAATAGGATGCTGCACCACCTGACGGATGCCCAATCTGGACTCGAAGACGCGAATCAAAGCCTCGACGCCAAAGTGGACGAGTTAGCTCAATTGAATATGCGGCTCTACGAACTGAACCGCCTCAAGGACGACTTCCTCGCGAACATGAGCCACGAGCTGCGAACGCCGCTCAATAGCATTATCGGATTCTCTGAAGTGTTGCACGGACTCGACGCGCTGACGGACAAGCAGAGGCGATATGCGGGAAACATTCAAACCTCGGGCAGATTGTTGCTGGAGATTATCAATGACATCCTCGATCTCGCCAAAATTGAAGCGGGGAAAATGGAGCTGCGGCTAAGCGAATTTCAGATCGCGAACTTGATTGAAATTCAGTGCGACATGGTTCGAGGGCTCGCGGAGGAAAAGAACATCGATCTGGTTTCGGAAGCGAGCGACGATTATGAACCGATGTATCAAGATCAAGCCAAGGTGTTGCAAATACTCACGAATTTGCTTTCCAACGCGATCAAATTCACACCCGAAGGCGGGCGGATTTCCGTCACCGCTCAACGCACTGACGACGAACGGTTGATACTAAGTGTTACTGACACGGGCGTGGGAATTGCTGAAGAAGACCGCAAGGCAATTTTTGAGAAGTTTCGGCAAAGCCGCGCGGTGCTTGACAACGATGGCCTGACTCGCGAATATTCCGGCACCGGTCTTGGTCTGTCGATCGTTAAGGAGTTGTGCAAACTGCTTGGCGGAGAGATCATGGTGTTCAGCCAACTTGGCAAGGGCAGCACATTCCGCGTTACGCTCCCTTGGGCTTTGTCTGAGCAAGCCAAGTCTCAACTGACTTCCAAGCTCAACGAAATCAACCGAGCCTCTACGTTGGAGTCGGCGTTGAGATCGGCGCTGGGGCCGATCCCCGGCCGAACTCGCGATCACCGATCAGAGAACGGCGACGATGGGCCTGCGGCAGACGATGAGTTCACCCAGAACGACGAGCCCGCAGCAGACGCCGAGCCCCCCGTAAACGAACCTCCAGCAACCGACGAACCTCCAGCAAACGACGAGTCCACTGTCAGCGACGAGGACTCGAACTCCCGGCGGGTTGGCTAAGCGAGCCGGGAGATGGTGGGGAGCCCTCCGCCGGGAAGACTGTAACCCACCCGCCTCCGGGATTGGGCCGCGAGAACAACCATTGATGAGAACGACCAGAAACGAATGACGAAACTCGACTCGGTCCAGTTGTATACAGACGGCGGCTGCAGCGGTAATCCCGGCCCGGGCGGCTGGGCTTATATTCTCCGCCATTTGGCCAGCGGCAAGGAAAAGGAAGCCGCTGGCGCGGAGAGGCACACCACCAATAACCAAATGGAATTGATGGCGGTCATTCGCGGGCTCGAGGCGCTGAAGCGTCCCTGCGACGTGGAGTTGTTCACCGATAGCGTCTATGTGGGGCAAGGCATCAGCCAATGGATGGCCAAGTGGAAGGCAAACGGCTGGCGCCGCCACGATGGGAAGAAATGGGCGCCGGTCAAGAACGAAGAATTCTGGCGAAGGCTCGACTCGGCGCTTGGCGTCCATACCGTCAAGTACACTCGTGTCGCCGGCCATAGCGGGCACCCCGAAAACGATCGCTGCGACGAACTTGCGGTCCAAGCCTACAAGGACGCCTTCGGAATCTAAGGCGTCTTCGGTCTGATCGCGGCGCCGCCGTCGCCGGTTTTCGGTAACCAGCAAGGCGAATCGTCAGACGGGCACGCGCGTCGCGGCATCCGGACCGAAACCCTCCTCCAGACCAGTCCTCCTTTTCAGGCGCTGTAACGATGGCCTCTCGACTCCAACATTGTCTCGGCGCTTACTCAGCCGGCGTTGCTCTCTTGCTCTCGGTGGGCCCAATAGCTCTGGCCGATTCGGAGTCCGACTGGGCCAAGATGAAGTCGATCACTCCGCGCGGCTATGTCTGCCACTGGATGGACCAGCCCGTGGTTGTTGATGGACGGTTGGACGAGAAGCAGTGGAGCAAGGCGGCCTGGACGCAGGAGTTTCAGGACATTGAGGGGCAGCGAAAGGCGAAGCCGCGGTTTTCTACGCGAGCGAAGATGATCTGGAACGACAAGTACTTCTATATCGGCGCGGTGCTCAACGAACCTCATGTTTGGGGGAAACTTACCAAGCATGATGCTGTCATCTTTCACGACAATGATTTCGAGGTCTTCATTGACCCGGATGGCGATAATCACAACTACTATGAGTTCGAAATCAACGCCCTCAACACCGGTTGGGATTTGATGCTGAATCGACCTTACAAGAACGGCGGCAAGGCCGATAACAGTTGGGAGATTCCCGGGCTCAAGACGGCCATCCATGTCGTCGGGACGCTTAACGACTCCACCGACACCGACCGCAGCTGGTCGGTCGAAATCGCTATTCCCTGGACCGTGCTCGCACAACACGCCGGGCGACCGACTCCGCCCACAGAGGGAGACCAATGGCGAGTTAACTTTTCGCGAGTCGAATGGCGACACGATCTCAAGGACGGCGTCTACGTCAAGAGGCCCGGGCTGCGCGAAGACAATTGGGTCTGGTCGCCACAAGGCATCGTTGATATGCACCGACCCGAACGCTGGGGATACGTTCAGTTCAGCCGCCGACCACCCGGTTCAGTCGCCTATGCACCCGATCCGTCCTCCCTCGCTCGGGAAACGTTGTTGGCGGTTTACCATCGAGCCAAAGCGTTTCACCAGAAAAACAAACGCTGGCCCGCCCATTTGAGGCAACTCGATTTTGCGGCCAATCAAAGGCCTGGACTCGAACAGCCCATCCAATTCGAACCCGTCGCCGACGGCTTTCAGGCAGACGCACTCATTCGCGTCAAGGGACAGCAGCAGCGGTATCGAATCCGGCACGATTCCAAACTCTGGCGAATTCGCTAGACGGGCTGGAGAAGCGACGTGCCAGAAGACTGTCATACGGTGCCAAGCGAACAGGCAAACGTCTAGAATCATACGCATGAGTAAGGCAGATGATCCGTCGCGTGATCTTGCGACGCCGGTTCAATTCTTGAAGGGGGGCGGACCCGAACGCGCCAAACGGCTCGCCAAGATCGGCCTGCGCACCGCGCGAGACCTCGTCTTCCACTTGCCCCGCTCCTATGAAGATCTGACGGAGATTCGCACAATCGCCACGATGGTTTCCGGTGAGACCAATAGCATCGTGGGAGTGGTCGAGGAAAGCAACTTGCGCGAGATCGGGCCGGAGCGGTCTATCCTGACCTTGCTGCTGAAGGATGACCAAGAATATCTCCGCTGTACCTGGTTCAATCAACCGTTCCTTCACGCGAAACTCAGCCCGGGACAAAGATTGCTGGTGTCCGGAACAGCCAAACTGAAGGCCGGTCGCTGGGAGATGACCCACCCCACGACGAAAGTCCTCGGCGACAGCGTTTCGGCGCTAGGGCAAGTGATCCCCGTCTATTCGTTAACCGAGGGCGTCAACCAAACGCAAATGCGCCGGCTTGTCCACCTGGCCGTTGATGAATGCTCGGAAATGATTCCCGAGGTCTTTCCCGAGTTCTTTTTGCAGGAAAAGAACCTACTTGGGATCGGCGAAGCTCTCCGCGAGATCCACGGCCCGCAGTCCATGGAACTGCTTGAACTCGCTCGACAGAGACTGATCTACCAAGAGCTTCTGATCCTCCAACTGGCCGTTGCCATGCAGCGCGAGCGGATGCAATCGAGTCCTGCGCCGCAAATGGAAGTCAGCCCCAAAGTTGATGCGCGCATACGCAGGCGTTTTCCCTTTCAGCTGACGGACGATCAGAACGCAGCGATAGACGATATCGTCGCGGATTTGACCAAGTCATTTCCGATGAACCGGTTGCTGCAAGGCGAAGTCGGCAGTGGGAAGACCGTGGTGGCCGAATACGCGATGCTAGCCAGTGTTGCGGTGGGGAGGCAAGCCGTCTTGATGGCCCCAACCGATGTGCTGGCTCGGCAACATCTGAAGACCTTGAAGCGGGATCTCGCTGAGAGCCAAGTCGCGATCGGCATGTTGACTGGATCCCTTACGGCCGCACAGCGAAGGGACTTAATCGAACGGACGGCCGAGAACGAGATTGACATCATCGTCGGCACGCAGGCCATCGCCCACGCTTTGGAAAGCAAGGAACTGCGGATCCCAAAACTTGGTCTCGTGATTATCGACGAACAACACAAGTTTGGCGTGCGGCAACGCGCTCAACTCAAACAGGCTGGTGTCGATGCCCACTATCTGGTGATGACAGCCACGCCGATCCCCCGCACCGTGGCGATCAGCCTGTTTGGGGAACTCGACGTCTCCTCGTTGAGGCAGGCGCCGCCCGGTCGGCAGCCCGTGCGAACTTACATCAGCGAGGAGGGCCAGCGCGAGCAATGGTGGGAGTTCTTTCGCCGCAAGTTGGACGAGGGCCGGCAGGGATATGTGGTTGTCCCGCTCGTCGAGGAGAATGACGAATCGGACGGGATGGTGCGAAGCTTGCAGCAGGCTTTTGAAGAGCTGGCGTCCGATCGCCTTGAATCGTATCGCCTTGACTTGATCCATGGACGGATGGGCGGCGCCGAGAAGGAGGACGTGATGGCCAAGTTCCACCGAGGCGAAACGCAAGTACTAGTCGCCACGACTGTCGTTGAGGTCGGAGTTGACGTTCCCAACGCCACGCTGATGACGATTGAGAACGGCGAGCGATTCGGACTCGCTCAACTGCATCAGCTTCGAGGTAGAATCAGCCGAGGCGTACGGCCGGGCTATCTGTGCGTGTTTGCCTCGCCTGAGAACGAACAGGCTGGCGACCGCCTGGCCGCGTTTGCAGAAACGAATGACGGATTCGAGCTCGCCGAAATCGATTTTAATTTGCGCGGGCCGGGCGACATGTTTGGCGTTCGCCAGCACGGATTGCCGCCGTTCCGGATCGCAAATCTGCAGCGAGATGCAGAAGTTGTGCTCGGCGCCCGTGGCGACGCGCGCCGTCTCGTTGCCAATGACCCTGAGTTGAGGGACGACGCCTGGCGAAACGTCCGCGAGATGGTGATCCGGCGATTCGGCGATGCGCTCGATCTGGGCGACGTTGGCTGAGAGCCTCATAGGATCGGCGCATCCCGCAAGAATTCGCTTGTCGTTTAGGTCAGCGTCGTTGAAACCGTTACTCCCCGCAGGGCTTGCCAATACCAGTCTCCGAACGTTTCATCCGCTCTGAAAGCCCCTACAATCGGGTCAGCTTCCCGGTTCCACTCCCCGATATGAAGAGAACGCGACGTTTGATGTTGCGCTCAGGTTGCCCTCGGATGGGCATTTCAGTATGTGGGGATGTGATGATGTTGAGACGACTCGCGGCGGTCCTCATCGGAAGCAGTTTGTTTTGCGTGGCCAGCGGAGCGGTCGGACAGACGGTCAGCCCCTCCAAGCCCGTGACCCACTCAGAGTACTACTCGCCTTCGCAGATTTCGCCAAGCGATGTGCCGCCGCCTGTTTCACCGAGCGACGCACCGCCGCCTGGCGACACGCCTCTTCTGCAGCCCAGCGACATCGATGACGCGACGTTCCAGGAATCAGAACTGTCCTGCAAGTGTAGCGCGCCCTGCGGGGATTGCGGCTGCGAACCGTACCGGATGTTCGCAGATGGCTATGCCGGATTTAGCGCACGAGGATGGCTGAATTTTGGCGTCACGGCCAACGACCGCAATCCGCCATCCAGCTACAACGGTCCTCAAGGTCTTAATGATCGAAACGAATTTCAAGCCAACCAAACCTATTTGGTGCTCGAAAGACCAGTGGACCCGTGCGGTTCTGGTTGGAGCTACGGCGGGCGGGTCGACTTGCTCTTCGGCACCGACTACGTCGTCACTGAACAGGTGGGCTGGGAGCAAACGCAAACCGGCGCCCCGCAGTGGAACAATCGAAGTCACTACGGATTCTCGACTCCGCAAGCCTACGTTGAGGCTGCCAACGGAGATTTCTCCATCAAGCTTGGGCGATTCTATACGTTGATGGGATATGAATCCGTAATGGCGCCCGAGAACTTCTTTTACTCCCATTCCTACTCATTCACAAACGGATCTCCGTTCACCCACACGGGCGGTATGGCGACTTGGCGAATGAATGACGAAATCACACTCTCCGGCGGAGTCGTCAACGGCTGGGATCGCTTCGATGGCGTAGATAACACCATGGGATTCCTCGGCGGCTTTCAATATCGACCGGAGTGCTCCGACTATTCGATCTCAGGGATGGTCGTCGCCGATCATGAGGTTGCCGCGCTGCGAGCCAACCGAGACGCTCGCACGTTGGTCACGATGTTGTTCGATTACAACTACAGCGAAAACACCCAGCTCGTCCTGCAATTCGACGGCGGGCGCCACAAGGAAGGCGGGCCGGCGCCCGGTCTTGACGCCGAGTGGTATGGGCTGACCCAGTACGTCTATTACACGGTCAACGACTGTTGGAAACTGGGTGCTCGCTTCGAGTGGTTCAGAGACGACGATGGCGCCCGCGTCGGCGGAATCCGCATCGGCAACCCGGCGCCAACAGGTCTTGTCGGCGATTTCTACGAGGTCTCTGTGGGAGCCAACTGGTCGCGCTCAGCTAATTTCCTGCTGCGGCCCGAAATGCGATGGGACTGGTTTGAGGGAGTCGGCACGCCCTACGATGATGGGACTCAAACCGAACAGCTGACGTTTGCGATCGACGCGATCTGGAACTTCTAACGTCTGTTCGCGGCTCATATGGCTTCCGGTCCGCGCTCGCCAGTGCGAATGCGCACACACTCGTCGAGCGGAAGCACAAAGATCTTGCCGTCGCCGATCTCGCCCTGATCGCCACTCCGCCCGCCTTTGAGAATCGCCTGAACCGTCGGCTCGACAAACTCTTCGTTGACCGCGACTTGAAGCTGAACTTTGCGGAGCAAATTCAGTGTGATTTCATGACCTCGATAGACTTCGCGCTGCCCCTTTTGTCGCCCAAAACCTTGGCAGTCCATTACGGTCAAGCGGACGACTTCCACTTCGCTCAGCGCATCCTTGACCGCCTCGAGCTTGTTCGGCTGGATGATCGCAATGATCAGCTTCATGACGTCAAGACCTGTCGCGCTAGTCGGTAATGTCTATTCGCAAGTGCAGTGGAGTCAACGAGGCTCCAAGCCTAGCGGGCGGGCGGAAAGTCAGCAAGCCAACCCGCATAGCGCGCGGGATCGTGGCCCGTCCGACAATCAGAGATACGAGGTAGACCCTCCTCCACCAAGAAATAACAACGGCCCCGTAGAGTTTGGCGGTCTACGGGGCCGATGAATGATCCCCGACTCAAGCAATGGTCGGTTCGTGTTCGCATCAGAAAGCTCGTGAGCAAACTGCGCTTGGTTGCCTAGCAAACGCAACACGCGTGCCCAATTCGGCATGTTTGGAAACGACTTTCAGGCCGCAAACCGGTACTAGTCAACGGTTTGCGCGTAGGTTGACGAATTCGGTACGCGCGCGTTTGGCGACAGGGTTGCCTGAATGCTGTGCAATCGACGCGCGAATCCTATGCACATTGCCAATCACACCCAGAAGTCGCTGAGTCCAACAGAGCTTCTAAGCACGGCATGCCGAGCGATAGATTGTGCCGCTTCCCGGCGAACGCCGTTTGCGGCGAGGTTCGAAGGAGACGGTTCGAAGGAGACAGCCAATCTCACGCTCGTCGCCTCGATCGCGAGTTCCTCGCTATCTGGACAGGTTGGATGCTCTCGCGGGCCTACGGCACTTCGTCTTACCATCTCGCCAAAGTCGTGGAATGGGCGAGTGCCAACTGATGTTTCCGATTTGGCAAGCCGACTTACTACGTCGTTGGTGAGCGATCTGGCATGGGCGTCGCCCTCGAACGATTCAAGGTATGATGTCCACGAAGCGAGCAGACTATTGGTTCCTTATCGATTGGCCAATCAGCCTCATCGCGCGTTAAAGACGCCGCTGGAAATATGCCACAAACGAATGCGCATTGCCATAGTTGGCACAGCCGAAGAAAGACTGAAATGAACGGTCGAACATTGATCCGCTTTTTGAGCATGTCCGCGTTTCCTGCCGTTTGTGCATGGCTGGCATTGTTCATTACGGCCGTCGGCGCCGATCAGCGCCCCAACGTTGTCGTCCTGCTTGCCGACGACCTCGGCTCGAAAGATATTGGCTGTGATGGCGGACCGGTAAAGACTCCAGCGCTCGATGGCCTCGCGGCTAAAGGGGTTCGTTTCACAGACTTTCACTCGGGGGCTGCGGTCTGTTCGCCATCGCGAGCGACGCTGCTGACGGGCCGTCAGCACATGAGGACCGGAGTCTACACGGTGATCCAAGATCACATGCACAATATGCACCTCAAGAAGAGCGAGGTGACCATTGCGGAGGTCCTTCAAGCACAGGGCTATGGAACGGCGCACATCGGCAAGTGGCATCTTGGAACGCCATTTCGCGGTCGCGACAAGCCATGGATCGAAGAACACGGGTTCGATTACTGGTTTGCGACCGACCTGAACGCGGCTCCGAGCCATCGCAATCCGGAGAACTTCTGGCGAAATGGGAAGAGGGTTGGAGAGCTGAAAGGCTACGCCTGCCAGCTTGTCGTCGACGAAGCGATCCGTTGGCTGGAGCAGATTCGCGATCCGAAGAAACCGTTTTTTCTCAACGTCTGGCTTCACGAGCCGCATGCGCCTCTGGCGGCGCCCGACCACATCGTCTCGGAATACGGCGATCTCAATGATCCCGCTGCGATCTACTCCGGCACGATTGACAACACAGATCGGGCCATTGCTCGGCTGCTGAAGAAGCTGGAAGACGCAGGCTCGCTTGAGAACACGATCCTCATTTACGCCTCGGACCACGGGAGTTACCGACCCGATCGAAATGGCAGTTTGCGGGGAAGTAAGGGTTCGCTGTTTGAAGGGGGAATTCGCACGCCTGGAATCTTCCATTGGCCGAAAGGAATCCCCGGCGGCCGACTGGAAAGGACGCCCGCAGGCGCGGTCGACCTGCTGCCGACGATCTGCGGTCTATTGGGGATCGACAAGCCTGAGGGCGTCCGCCTCGACGGGGCTGACCTGTCTCCGCTTCTGACGGGGAAACCGGATGAGTTTAGCCGTCGCCAGCCGCTCTTCTGGCACGCCCCTACTGGCCAGCCGAACGTGGCGATTCGCGATGGAAACTTCACGCTGATGGGGTATCGGAAGTTGGAAATGCCCAAGGACCAGTCGGCGATCCGTTCGGTGATGGAGAAGATCGAAGCGTTGCTGGAAAAAGAACTCGGGCGTCAACTCACCAGCGCTGAACTTTGGAACAAGGCCTACAACACCGATTTCAAGACGCCTGAAGGCAGACGTCTTCGCAGTGAGTTCGTGACTCTGAACACGTTTCAGGAAGCGTGGATTCCGCTGATCAAATCGGGCTCGGGAGGATTTCGAAAGTTTGAACTGTATGACCTATCCACCGATCCGAATCAGAAGAATGACATTGCCGATCAATTTCCAGACGTGGCCAAGCGTCTCAAGGAGCAGGCGATTGCCATTAACGCTCGTGTGCTGGAAGAAGCGCCCGAGTGGGGGCCGTACACGCCGTTGGTAGCCGCCAAGCCGAATCCCAAACCCAGCCTGAGAGACGCCGATCTCGAAGAACTGCTCACCGAGATTGATGCCGCGGGTCTGCCAGATGGCTACCATGGCGCGACGCACCAGACCTATGTCGACAACCGCCTGGCCGCTCTGGCGCCGGAACAGCGGGCGCGGGTCGGCACCCTCTACAAAGAGAAACGCCGACTCCACCCGAACATGCCAAACCGCGGTACGTCGTTCGTAAAGATCCTCGAGTACGTGGCTGCCGGCGAGAAACAAGGGAAGAAGTCAAAAGCTGAACCGGCTGCGACTGGGAAGCGACATCTCTTCATCCTTTCCGGCCAGTCCAACATGGCTGGTCTCGATCCCACCGTCTCCTTCACGCCAGCCGTTCGCAAAAAATTCGGGAGAGACAATGTCATCGTCGTCAAACTCGCTCGGGGAGGCCAGCCGATTCGTCGCTGGTACAAGAACCGGAAATCCGCCAACGGCGCGGCTGGCAAGAACAATGGCGACCTCTATGACATGTTGATGCAGCAGGTGAGGAAGGCCGTTGAGGGCAAGAAAATCGCCAGCGTCACGTTCGTTTGGATGCAGGGAGAACGCGATGCCAAGACGAAGGAATTCTCTGTCTATGGCAAACGTCTCAAGGGCGTCGTTGAGCAACTTCAAGGCGATC
>CAZWOU010000027.1:0-8740 GCA_964635375.1 uncultured Pirellulaceae bacterium
GTTCTATCTGGCCAGCACGCTTCAGTCGACATACCCATGCCGGCTGATCGGACAAGCCACCAACACCGTTTGCGAAGGCGAGATGAGGCAAAAAGTCAGCCGGGGCGACTTCGACTTGGACGAGCAACGCTACTACGAGATCATCAGCGCCAAGACCGCGGCGCTTTGCGAATGCAGTTCGCAACTCGGCGCTTTCGCTTCCCATGCCGACAAGGAGACGGAACGCCGCCTGCAGCGTTACGGGCAATCTCTAGGAGTCGCTTTTCAGATTGTTGACGACCTGCTCGATTTGATTGGCGACGACGACGTCGCCGGCAAGACGCTTGGGACGGATCTCGAGCAACAGATTCCAACCTTGCCCATCATTCGCACTTTGGATGTCTTGGACGCCCAATCGCGCCGCGCATTAGTTGAGAAACTATCGACCAACGCAGCTGATTCTCTCGATGAGCTGCGAACCGCGTTTGAACAGACCGACGCCCTGGGCTACGCGATGTCCAAAGCCCAAGAGTTCGCCGACGACGCTCAGAGCCAGATTTCCGAACTACCGCAGTCGGCGGCTCGCGACGTGCTCTTGGAATTGACCGACTTCGTTGTCGCCCGGTCGCATTGAGAGCCGTTGACGTCATGGGATCTTCACGATTCGACCTTGCGACTCTCAGGTCCCGCCTGCCCGATCATCAAGTCGAGTGGCACGCCACGATTCCCTCAACCAATGACCGCGGGCTGGAAGCGGCGCGCAATCGCGAACCGACGCCCCGCTTGATCGTGGCCGAACATCAGGCCGAAGGGCGAGGTCGAGGCGACAATGCCTGGTGGTCGGCCGATGGCTCACTCACTTTCTCACTCGTCGTCGACGCCGAGGCCATTGAGCTCCCTCTGCAGTCGTGGCCGATCGCATCGCTGGCTACCGGTTTGGCTGTCTGCCAGACCATTGAGGCCGCCGCGCCCGGGGCGCCGCTCGGTATCAAATGGCCCAACGACGTCTTCTTGGGCGGCCGCAAGCTGGCTGGCATCTTGATGGAGACAACACCCAAGCCTCCTCGATTGGTCGCCGGAATAGGGATCAACGTCAACAATCCCTTCGCCCAAGCGCCGGCGGACTTACAATCCCGTTCAACCTCAATGCACGACTTCTTCCGTCGTTCCTTCGACCTTGGCGAACTACTTGTCAAATCGACCCAAATGATCACCCGGCAAATCCGCCAGGCGGCGATCAACCACCCCACGATCATCGACGCCTGGCGAGAACGTTGCCTGCTCTCTGATCGATGGGTGGAAATCGACGTCCAGGGCAAGACCATCTCTGGATTATGCCGTGGAATCGGCGACGACGGCGCACTGCTTGTCGAGCATAGGGACGAAGTTTCGCGAGTCTTGGCGGGCGTCGTGAAAGCGTGGACCTAGCCACATTCGCCGCCAACCCTCTGGGCGCCGCCTGACATTCGCCGGCAATAGAAGTCAGGTTATGGCTTACTCGCCTTCGGCTTCTTCGCGCTCGCCCGCGCCCGCTGCTCGGCTCGATCAATTCGCTTCTTCTTGGCTTGGGCTTCCCCCAGCAACTCTTGGCGACAGCGCTGTTGGGCCGCGCGAGCGTTTTCGGCCTGACCAATCATCTCGTAGAGAAACTGGCTGGCAATCGACTCGCGCGGCTTACCCCACTTCATCCGAGTTAGAGCCATCGTCAGCGTGAGCCGGTCTTGTGCTCGGGTAACGCCCACGTAGCAGAGCCGGCGCTCCTCCTCGACCGCCAAATCGCTCTCCACCACGCTTCGCTTGTGAGGCAGCAACCCCATCTCCATGCCGACCATGTAAACCTCGGGGTATTCGAGTCCCTTGGCGCTGTGGTAGGTGATCAGAGCGACCGAGTTCTGTTTGAGTTGCTCGTCCTTGCCCGATTCAAAGTCCTGCTCGCCGAGAGTGACTTCGTCCAAGAAGCCTCGCAGCGTGGGCGATTTAGTCGATTGCTCGTAGGAGGCCATCGCGTTGACAATCTGCTCGACCAGTTCCCACCGCGTGCGGCGTTCGTTCTCATCGGGATAGAGCCGCCGCATTTGCGACTCGTAGTCGATCTCATTGATGAAGCCCTGCAAGATCGACGTCAGGCTGCCCTGCGGCGCCTGAAACTGGCGGTGGTAGCGATCAATAATGTCCGTTAGTTGAGCAACGCCCCGCGTCGCAGCTTTAGTAAGCGAGGGCGGATCCTTGAGCACTCGCCACAAGGAGACGCCCTGACTGAGCGAAAGCTCGCCCAACTGCTTCGCTCGCTGATCAGAGATGCCTCGAGGCGGCCGGTTGAGGATCCGCCGCAGGCTGATCGCGCTATGAGGTCGATCGACAACGTTCAAATAGGCGAGAATGTCCTTGACTTCGGCGCGGTCAAAAAAGGAGCTGCCGCCGATCAGGATGTAGGGCACCTTCTGCTTTCGCAGTTCCTGTTCGAACACGCGAGGCTGTTCGTTGGTGCGAAAGAGGATGGCAAAATCGCCGGGCTCGCGATCCGGTTCGCTGATCCGTTTCAAGATTCCTTTGACGACCGCCTTGGCCTCCTGCTCTTCGTCCTTGTATTGCTCGATGCGAGGCTGAGGCCCTCCGCGGCGCGCCGCTTGGAGGGCTTTGTCGTGGCGCTGAGAGTTGAAAGCAATCAGCCGATTGGCCAAGTCGAGGATCTCGGCCGTCGAGCGATAGTTCTGCTCGAGCCGAACCACCTTGGCATCGGGCCAATCTTTCTTGAAGCGGAGAATGTGCTTAACCTCGGCGCCGCGCCAGGCGTAAATCGCCTGGTCGTCATCCCCGACCACACACAGGTTGCGATGGGGCGAGGCCAGTTCTTTGACAATCCGATACTGGCTTTGATTTGTGTCCTGGTATTCGTCGATCAGGATATGATCGAACAGTCCCGACTCGGCCTGCCGAACGTCTGGAAACTGCGTGAATAGATCTTCGGTGAGCAGCAGCAGATCATCGAAATCGACGGCGCCAGCCGCCTTCAGCGCCAGTTGATAGCGGCGAAAGGCTGCGGCTCCAAGATGCTCGGCGTCCGACTGGGCGATCTTCGACGCCTCGGGCGGGCGGACGCCGTGGGACTTCCAATTCCCAATCATGTTGATCAAATCGCCCGGTTTCAGCGAACTAGCGTGGCTCTTGACCTCGTTGAGCACATTGCGGGCGACCCCTTCCTGATCCCCGCGGCCATAGATGGCAAACCGGTCGGGCAAGCCCAGATGGCGAGCGTGCCGACGCAGAACTCGCACGCAATGCGAGTGAAATGTGGAAATCTGAGGCCTCAGCTTCCTCCTCCGGCCCAGCATTTCGGCAAGTCGATACTGCATCTCGGTCGCCGCTTTGTTGGTAAACGTCACGCCTAGAATTCGATCCGCGCGAACTCCTTTCTTGATCAAATTGGCGATTCGCATGGTGACCACGCGAGTTTTGCCGGTCCCCGCCCCGGCCAGGACCAAAAGTGGGCCGGCGAGCACGTTGACAGCCTGGCGTTGGGGAGGATTGAGCGACATGGCCGAATCCTAGCCGATCCCTGCACCATCACAAAAGGGGCCGCTCGCCGCCCTTGACGCTAAGCTGCGTCCAGTTCTATACTTGCGCGAGGAATTGGCGCTCTGCGCCCAGTATTGGCAATCTCGCGCGAGGCGAACGGATGAAAAGCGAACGGCGGCATGAACTCCAAACGAACACCCTGGCCGACAATCTCGGCAACACAATCGAAAAGCACGGGGATCGCATCAAGCTGATCGGCGCCGTCGCCATAGCGGTCATGGCTCTGGTTTTCGCCGTGTTGTTCATAACAGGACAGCAGACGTCGCGGCAAGCAAAGCATTGGAACAAGTACTTCGGCGCGATCAACGCCAGCGACGTCGCGCTTGAATTGCAGGTTGCCTCGGACTACTTCGTCGAAGACAAAATTGACGACACGGCACCGGGCCATTGGACGGCGCAATCGCTAGCCGATCTTCAAATGAGTCGTGGCGCAATGCAGCGTTTTAGCGACAAGGAAACTGCCGAGATAGAACTGGCGGCCGCCAAACTGAATCTCGAGAAGCTCGCCGGCTCTTCGAATGTGAGCCAGTTCTTGAAGGTTCGAGCCACCTTTGGGCTGGGACAAGTCCACGAATCCTTGTGTGAACCCGATCTCGCCAAGAAACGCTACGAAGAGGTGATGAAACAAGCTCCTGAGAGCGCACTAGCCAAAGCGGCGGAAACAGCCATCGAGCGAGTCGATAGGCTTACCGCTCAAGGTTGGTTCGTCTGGTTCAAAGACAAGGAAGTCACCCCGGCCGAAGTAGTCGACCCCAAGATTCCTGCATCGCTGGAAGATCTCCCCGGACGGCCCAATCTCGATTTCGAATTGTCCGACCCCACCAGCCTGGACCCGGCTAGCCTCAACCCCGCTAGCCTCGACCCACCCAAGGATGAGCCGTCCAAGGATGCCCCACCTAAGGATGAGCCGTCCAAGGATGACCCATTCAAGGACGACCCACCTGCGGACGCCAAAAAAGAAGACGCTCCCAAAGCGGGGACGCCCAACAAGGGTGACGTAGAAGCGGATCCAGCCAAGGGGAAAGAGTCGGCTGAGAAGAAAGCCGATGACCAGAAGGCGGGCGATGATCCCTAGTCTGTCCGCGCCGCACCTGACTCTCCGATGATGGATTCCAAAGACGAACCGAATCAAGCTCAGCAAGAGCTGGTCATGGAGTTGACTGCTGAAGATGTTGGCAAACGGCTTGACGCGTTCTTGGCCGAGCGACTGCCTGATGTGAGCCGTGTGCGTTGGCGGCGTGCGATCAATGATGGCCGCGTCAAAGTCAACGGTCGACGCTCAAAAGCTGCCTATCGCATACAGGGGGCCGAGACCATCTCGGCTCAGCCTCCAGAGACGATCGTCGATGGTCCGCAGCCCGAAGACATCCCGCTCGATGTGCTCTTTGAAGACGAGCACCTGGCCGCGATTAACAAACCAGCGGGGATGGTCGTCCATCCAGCCAAGGGACATTGGTCCGGAACGTTGACCTCGGCTTTGGCGTTCCATTTCCAGAACCTGAGCAGTGTGGGGGGCGCCTCGCGCCCAGGCATCGTTCACCGCCTCGACCGCGACACGAGCGGCGTAATTGTGGTCGCAAAGACTGACGCAGCCCATCTGGCTTTGGCCAGACAATTTGAGCAGCGAACGACGACGAAGCAATACTTGGCCATCGTCTCGGGCAGCCCGGACCGGGACCGCGACGTGATTTCTGCGCCCATCGGGCCGCACCCCTACCATCGCGAGAGAATGGCGATTCGGACTAATCACCCGGCATCGCGAGACGCCGAGTCGTTTTACGAAGTCGTGGAGCGGTTTCGAGGTTTCGCCTTGGTTCGCGTGACGCCCAAGACAGGCCGCACCCACCAGATCCGAATCCACTTGACCCACATCGGCTCGCCCGTGCTCTGTGACCGACTCTACGGAGGGCGCTCCGAACTGAGTGTCGGACAACTGCTTCGCACGGACGACGCCACGCCGCTTCTTCGGCGCCAGGCCCTGCACGCTCGCAAGCTCGCCATCGACCACCCGCAGTCTGCCGAAAGACTCTGTTTTGAGGCCCCGCTTGCCCCCGACATCGACGCCACGCTTCAATTCATGCGAGAACACCGCGGGTTATGAAGAGATGTAGTTGCTCTTGGAGCGCTCAGAAAGGACGATGGTGGCGGGCGGCGGCGACTTTCCTATGACCGGAGCGGCATCATCATGCTTATTTGGCGACCCACTCTCGTACTCGGCTTGGCAGTCGGATTCTGCCTAACGCTTCAGGCTGCCATTGCATTTGGCGCCGATGGTGACCGACCTCGCTACGCAATCGCGATTCACGGCGGGGCGGGCGGCTCCCCCAAGCAGCTCTCCGCGACGCAGAGAAAGGCTCGCCTGGAATCGTTGGAGAAGGCCCTCCGCGTCGGCGTGAAGATCCTCGACCGAGACGGGACAAGTCTCGACGCGGTGGAGCAAGTGATCCGCACGCTCGAGGACGATCCGCTGTTCAACGCGGGCCGCGGCGCCGTGATGAACGAGAAAGGGCAGTTTGAACTCGATTCCTCAATTATGGACGGGCGGGACCGAAGCTGCGGCGCCGTCGCAGCAGTTCGAACGGTCAAGAACCCAATCTCCCTTGCCAGGCTGGTGATGACCCAAACTCGGCATGTGCTGCTCGCCTCGGACGGCGCCGAACAGTTCGCCGACTCACAGAAAGTCCCTCGCGTCAAGCAAGACTATTTCCGCACGAAGGCCAAGCAAGAATCCTACGAAAAGCGGAAGCGAAAGGAAGCTGAGAAAGCGGTCGACTCCAAGGGAACCGTCGGCTGCGTCGTACTCGACTCGCACGGCAACATCGCCGCCGGCACTTCAACGGGCGGGCTGATGTTCAAGCGATTCGGCCGAGTCGGCGACTCCCCAATAGTCGGCGCGGGAACCTTCGCAGACAACTCGACCTGTGGGGTCTCGGGGACAGGTATCGGCGAGCATTTCATTCGCAACGCCGTCGCCTTCGATGTCTCAGCCCGAATGAAATACGCCAGGCAGCCGCTTCAAGAGGCTGTCAATCACGTCGTGCACAAGACCTTGAAACCCGGCTACGGCGGAATCATTGCCGTCAGCCATCGAGGCGAAATCGCCATGGAGTTCAACACGGCCGGCATGGCGCGCGCCGCGGCCGACTCGAACGGACTCTGGAGCGTCAAACTCGACTGACGGGCTAAGCGACCCCAGCCACGGCGAGCTGATCGTCGACTCGAATCACGCCGGCAACTCGTTGGCAGGCGTTCAGGCAAAGTTGTTTCTCGTAGAACGAGTTGACCGTGCCGGACAGCCGGACGGATTCACCCTCCGCCTTGACCTCGACGCAGCGGAACGAGGCCTGGTTTCGATCTCGCAGGTAGTTGACGACTCGGCGCTGAAGTTCGCTGTTTTCCATGGGATTGGCCACCGGGGCTTACTTTGGGAGAAGAACTGACAGAAGGACGACGATCGCCCTCTCCCTTCCATAGTAATCACCGTCCTTTCTTCAACAAGCCGCTAGGCGAATGATAAACACAGTACAGCGACCATAGAGGCTCTAACGGAAGACTGAGCACCCTAACGGCAAATTACCGCTTTAAGTTTCGCCCCAGACGGGGCTGCAAGATGATGAGAACTGCGTCCGCTGAGCGAGAGGCCTCGCCTGAACCTTGCGACCTCAGGGCCGTGCGAGGGCAGGAATCACGGTCTTGACGAGATCTTGAGCGCCGAGCATTCGCGTGGAGACGAACGTCTCACCCGCGGCGAATCCAGCTGAGGCGCCGGCGGACATCGCGGCTCCTCGGACTCGATCGAAGACGTATTCCTTCGTGGGGGGAAACTGAGTTTGGTAGCAGCGGAGGGCGCTGAGCTTCTGCTCGAGCGTGTCGCCGATATCGATCGTCACGTGGCTGGGAAACCCTCCCAACGTCTGCGGCTCGAAGGCCAAACGAAAGTAGAGTTGACCGGCGATGGTGTGGGTGGGAAGCCCGTCGAAATGTTCATCCCATTTTGTCAGTCGAGAATAGAAGATCGCGGCGTCGGTGATCTGCATCGCTTGCCAATGATCGGGCGAAGCTTGAGGTGTTTTGTCGCCGAAACCGATGACGAGGTTCGGTCGATACTTGCGGAACTCGGTTGCCAGAGCAACTCGCGACTCAAACGAATCGAACAAGCGTCGGTTTGGCAATTCCAAGACAACCCGCTTGGCGACGCCGAGAGCGTCCGCGGCCCGAACGGCCTCCGCCAAACGCACATCGGGCGACGGCGAGCCTGGCGTGGGTTCGCCATCGGTCAGGTCAATAATACCGACTCGATAGCCTTGCTTCGCCAGTTTGGCCAAGGTCCCGCCGCAAGCAATCTCCACATCATCGGGATGGGCGCCAACGGCGATCACATCCAGTTTCGGATAGGCGTCCAACAATTGGCTCACAATCGGAATCTCCTAAGGTGAAAACAGAGCTCAATCCGCGCGATAGGCGATCAAGAACGACGGGTTGAGTGACTCTAGCGTCAGGCGTTCGAGTTGGTGGGCGCCTCGAGCGACGTTGACCATCCAGACATCATCTTTGCCAGGGAGCGGCCGCAGAACTTCTCGCACTGCCACGACGTTTTCCAAGCTCATCACATTGGCCACCAATGTACCACCGGCTTGAAGAGACTGGACGGCTAGTTCGACGATATGGCCGACCTGCCTGCCGGCGCCGCCGACAAACACGGCGTTTGGCTTGGGCAGGTTGGCCCAAGCATCGGGCGCTTGTCCAAGCACGGCTGTCAGATTTCCCACGCCGAATCTAAGCGAGTTGGACTCAATCAGTTGGTGATCTTCAGCGTCCATTTCAATTGCGTACGCGTGCCCTTGGGGCGCGATCATGGCGGCTTCAATGGCAACAGCGCCGCTCCCGGCGCCGATATCCCAAACGACGCTCATCGCCCCGAGGTTCATTTCGGCGAGTGCGATCGCGCGAACCTCGGCGGGAGTCAGCAATCCCCGCTTGGGCTGCGATTGAAGAAACATCTCATCCGGATTTCCAAACAGTCTCTTTCCCGCCATCGCGATGGGCCGGTCGGGCGACTGGGGTTTGCGAACGAGAATCAGCACGTTGAGCGGCCCGAATTCCGTCGCTGCAATCTCGGACAATTCGCCCTGCGTCACGCGTTCGTTTGGCGCGCCGAGGTCTTCGCAAACATAGGCGATAAAGT
>CAZWOU010000027.1:8750-36263 GCA_964635375.1 uncultured Pirellulaceae bacterium
CGATGCGGCGATCGAGTAGAGCTTGGCAGACGGCTGAAGGCGGCGAGTCTTCGGTGGTGAACAGACCCACCTTTTCCGCTGTGCGAATTCGTTCAACAACGCGATCGATTCCCTGCGTCGCCAGATTCGTCAGGTAGGCTTCGTCCCAACTCTCTTTGACACGGGCAAAAGCGAGTTGCATGCTGCTGACATGGGGCAGCACCTCGAATCGATCCTTGCCCAGGCGTTCGCAGAGGAATCGGGCTGTTCCGTAAAAAAGCGGGTCGCCGCTCGCCAGCACGGCAATACGCCGCGCCCGGTGTTCTTCGATCTGTCCAATAATCGACTCGACGTTGCCGCCGATCGGAATCCGCTCCGCTTCCGTCTCGACGGCCTCCAAGCAGGCCAGCGGACCAATCAGCAACTCGGCCTCACTCACCACTTGCCGCGCCGCTGAGGTAAGTCCTTCGGCGCCATCATCCCCCATGCCGACGATATAGACTCGATTTTCGCTGGTCACGGGGACTCCCTTTTTGGGTTGTCGTTAGGGTGAGAGGTGTTGGGAAAAACCGCTCGTCATTTCGGATACGAGTGGCTTGGGCAGACAAAAAAAGGCTCGCCGTACTGACGAGCCTTTTTATTGGTTGCCCAGGGCGGAGCTTAGAGACACTTGGGTCAGCAATCCGCAGCTTCGTTTGGCGCTATGCTTGAAATGAGTTGCCGCAACCGCACGTGCGAACGGCCGACGGATTGTCGAATTTGAATCCACGTTGCTCGATCGATTCATGCCAGTCGACGACGGTCTCGTCCAGGTACAAGGCACTCTTCTTGTCGACAACGACGTCGACACCGTGGAACGTGTATTTGTGATCTTTGGCGACGTCGAAGTTCTCGTCAAAACCAAGCGAGTAAGAGAAGCCGCTGCACCCGCCAGCGACTACGCCGATTCTCAAGCAGCTACTCGCGTCGTAGTTTCCTGATTCCTTCACTCGCGCGACTTCTTTGGCCGCAGTTTCCGTCAGCATGACTGCCATCTTATATCACTCCCGAGTAATAATGTGCTCACAAACCTGACTTCTACCCTATATGATCTTCACTTCTAGTGAAAGGTGAAGAGTGAAAATGGCGGCTCGGGCCCGCATCTCGACGTAATCGCGGGCTATCGGCCGAGCCTCCTCAGCTTCGATACGGTTTCCGCGAGTAGCTCGACGGCAAAATCGACCTCGTCGCTGGTGCTGAACCTCCCCAAGCCAAAGCGCAGACTCGACCGAGACTGATCGTCACTCAAGCCAAGGGCCCGCAACACGTGGCTCGGCTCAGGATCGACCGACGTACACGCGCTTCCACTGGAAACCGCCAACTCGCCCATACTCATCATCAGCGCCTCGCCGTCCACTCCAGCAAAGCTGCAGTTCAGATTCCCGGCGACACGAAGCCCCCGTCGGCTCAAATCGGGACCGTTGAGAACAACGTCGTCGATGCTCTCAACAAGTCCCTCGAACAGCCTGTCGCGCAATGGGCCCAGCCACGCCGATTCACGATTGGTTTCCTCGGCGGCGATCCGCATGCACTCTCCGAAGCCGACGATCCCTGGGACATTCAGCGTGCCGCCGCGTCGTCCGCCCTCTTGCCCTCCGCCCTCGATCAGGGCGTGCAAACGGATCGGCGGTCTCTGGCGCCGGACATAAAGCGCGCCGACGCCTTTGGGCCCATACGCTTTGTGGGCCGAGAAACTCATCAAATCGACGCCCAGCTCAGTCGTGTCGACTTCGATCTTGCCGATCGCCTGAGTGGCGTCACAGTGAACGAGAACGCCGCGATCGCGACAGACTCGAGCGATCTCGGCGACCGACTGAACCACGCCAATCTCGTTGTTCACCAGCATCACTGAGAGCAGCATCGTATCATCGCGAATCGCATCGGCCACTTGCTGCGGATCGAGCCATCCCGCTTGATGGCCGCTTTGATCAGCCACGGCGAGCAATTGAATCTCGAAGCCTCGGCGCCCCAGACGGCGAAGCGGCTCGAGGACCGCTTTGTGCTCCGTCACCACCGACAAAATGTGATCGCCTTTGCGGCGTTCGCGATCTGCGAGTCCGCGTATGGCGAGATTGTTGCTTTCGGTCGCTCCGCTGGTGAAGACGATTTCGCGAGGCGCCGCGCCGACCGCTTGGGCGACCTGCGCACGAGCGACATCGACCGACTCTTGCGCCGCCCAGCCAAACTGGTGACTCGTGCTGCCAGAGTTGCCATACATCTCCGTCCAATACGGAAGCATCGCCTCCACAACCCGCGGATCGACGCGCGTCGTCGCATGATTGTCCATATAGACGGGTTTTGAAACCACCAATTCCAGACGCCTCCCTTTGCGAGCCTCTCCCCTCTAGCCGTAGAGCGACCGAAGGCAAATCTGAGACCAGGTCTCGAAGGATTCAAGCTCATTCATGATTTCGCTGACGGGAACGAAGCCCGATTCAGCGAGGTCATCTTCCCTTGAGTGGACACGCGGCTCTTGCAGATCAAAAACGTGGACGACACCCAAGTGAACACGGCCGACTTCCGTCTCGTCGTCGTTAATCAGGCCAACGCATTTCGCCGTGTACGGCGAGCCGATGGCGACCTCCTCATCCAACTCTCGACGCATGCCTTCTTCATAGGGCGACTGGCCTTGAGCGACATCGTCGACACAAATATGGCCGCCAACACCGATACTTCGCTTTCGCCTCAAGCGTTTTTCACCCTGGCCAGAACCTCGGGTGTAGGCGAAGAGCCGTGTCTCACTCTGGTCGGTGTGTTGAAACACAACATAGGGAATCAGCTGCTTGAACGAGGGGTCCTCTTCCATCTCCGCTCGCGGCCGATAACTAGCGTGCTCACTCTTCAATAACTCGGCCAAATACGTCTCTGTATCCGCCTGAAAACCCTGAAAATAGCCGAGCTCATTGAGTAGCGACGCTGGCACCACTAACACGCGTTCCGTTTCGACGGCGGACATTCTGGACCCCTAGGGCTTCTCTTCGACCAATGGTTGACGCTCTGCTCGGTGCAGTTGACGGACCGACAGTATAGAGCTTGCCGCCAGCCGTTTCGACGGGTCGAAACGCGAGGCCGGTTGGAACAGGTCACGCTGGCCCCAGGGCCGCCGCGGCAAGCAGAAACGCATACGCGCTTTCGCCGATGCCCGGATGGGAACTTTCCCTGGGCCCGGCCACGTTGAGGACTCGCACGTCGTTCGCCGCAAGCCAAGTGAAGAAGTCGCTGAAGACCGCCGCAACCTCCTGCTGCCCCAGCGGGCCGCCAACGCAAGTCTCTTGGCTATCACGCGATTCCATCGGCTCCAGGTCGATGCTCAGCAGCGGGCGGCCAGGACGACGAGCCAACTGGGCAGTCAGTTTGCTGCCGCCGGTGAGTTCCCGTCGATAGAGTAACAGGGTCGCGTCGGAATCGAGTACGTTCTGCTCGGTGCGCGCTGGATAGCTCGAACTGCTGGTTTCCTTGAGCTGAAACCTCGCTGGAATCGCCCCGTTCTCTGCGCGTCGTCCCGCGGGACACCAACCGCCATGGGCTAGTCCGAGTTCAATAGCTGCCTGCAGGGCAGCTTGATCCACACCCGTTTGGCCGCCAGAAACCACCCGCGACAGACCCAAGTCACGCCTCATCCGATCCTCATTGGCGATGTTAGCGGCGGAGTCGCTTTCCCCGCCCGGGCAAATCACTTACGCTGAAGTGGCGACAATCCAGGACGCGTCCGTGCGTCCCTAGCGGATCATCGCTTGCGGTACGGGGGGTAACGGACCCCGCACCACGGTTCGCGGCTCGCGGCATCGTTGCCTTGAACCCGCGGAAAGCAAGCATGGAGGTTGGGTTCCTCCACCCTGTGGCCTTAGACGGAGGAACCCGCTTCCGCGCTGGGCGAACCATGAAATCATGTCGCGTGATTGTCGGCCTTCATTGCTTGAGTGCTTCTGCACCGCTGTTCTGTGTTCTTCTGCGCCGTTGTTCTATTCGCTTCAATGTCTGTAGCTGCCTAACGAGGACGCTCGGACGCCAAACCGCGGGAATCCGTTCCCCCGGGTGACGCCTGGCTTCTTTCTCTCTCTGACCCTTGGCCCTCAGTCGACGTGTAGCCGCCGGGTTTGAAGGCCTGTTCTGCTATTTCGTCAAAACGCAACTGGTTGCTATCCAAATACCCTTCCCACCGATTGCGCTCCCAGACTTCAAGGTGGTCATGCACTCCGAGCACCATGATCTCACGTTGAATGTTGGCCCAGCGAACCAACTCCAACGGCAGGCGAATTCGGCCTTGCCGATCGAGATCGACGCGGTGAGCTTGGGCGTAGAACAAACGGCTAAACGCCCGGACATCTGTTTCGTTCGGCGAATGGGCGCCTAATCGCCCGCCGATTTCAAGCAACACGCCCTCAGGATACAAGGCCAGTGAGCCGTCCGTACCGGGTGTCAGGAACATGGGTGAATCCGCACATTCCTTCATCGCATCGCGAAGCGGTTTGGGAATGGAAAAGCGGTGCTTCTCGTCCAGCGTTCGGCCGTATGTCCCGGTCAGCAACATCGCTCGCCACTCATTACCATTTCGACCCATTTCCGCCCAAGCATACCCACGCTTCTCCCGTCGTCAACACGAAACATCAGACGCCCTCAGCCTTGGCGCCGCAGATCAATGGGCGCAGCCCTTTGGTGTTAGGCGACTTCCGACTATTGGCAGCCCGAAAACTATTTGGAGATTCCTTGAAGGCAGCCCGATGCTGCCGTTAATCCGGGCCATGTGGGAAGGCTAGGGTTTCGCCGAAGAGGAAGTGGGTGAGTTGCTTCGGCGGTTGTCGAACAACGACGGTCTCAAGCAGCAAGCCGCAAACACCTTTGAACAAAAGCTTTAGGCTTCGGAAGCAAGGCGTTCGAAAAGCGACTCAAATCTGCCGACCATGACAGAACGTGAAAAATGCTTGAGAATTCGAGCCGAGTTGGCTTCTCCCAACTCATGCCGAGTGTCAGCGTCATTGGCGAGCGAGAGTAGCCTCTTGCTCCACCGATTTGCATCTCCGAACGGCGCGGTTTGGGCGTCGGCCGCCTCACCGAGAAGGTCTCGCACGCCCTCGGCTTCGCCGCACAACACTGCTTTGCCGAGGCCCATCGCTTCCATCACCACGTTGGGCATGCCCTCCCACCGCGACGGCAAGATAAGCAGATCGCTAGCTGCGATGATCGCCTTGGCGTCGGCACGCCAGCCCAACAAACGAACCTGCCCCTCCAGTCCTTGCGCTCGGATCGATGCGGAGAGTTGCGAAGCCTGAGGCCCATCACCTACGAGCAGCAAATGACAGCGCTGATCCTTGATCCAGGAACAGGCGTGTTGGACCAGCCAATCAAGCCCCTTCTGCTGATGCAAGCGGCCGACGCACACCAACAGGGTCGCATCGCTCGGCACTCCGATTTGCTCCCGATCGATCGGCGCCACGGCTTCCGGGCTGACTCCGTTCTCTATCACTTCCAACTTCTTCTCGTCGAACCCGCGACCAGCGACGAAAGCTCGAACTGACTCGCTCACACAGACCACCCGGCCCGCGTTTCGGCTCACCCGCCGCTCTATCCAGCTCCGCCACTTGCGAGGATCGGCCACGCGAATACCCATCGAGAACGGGATTCCCAATCGATTCGCGGCTTGTCCGCCGAGCACGTTTGCATGAAACAGAAAAGTCTGCATGACATGCGGGGAAAGGTCGGCAAGCCAAGCACGGACCGAAGAGCTCGCGCGCCAAAACTGCTTTAGACTGTGGGCGTCGGCAAACTGCACGGAAACGCCTCGGTCCCTGAGCTTGTCCACGAGAGCGGCTCGAGGCGGTTTGGGCGGAGGCCCCAACGAGAACACGTGGGTCTCAAACCGTGACGTGTCGAGGCCGCAAGCGACATCACAGAATCGCTGCTCAGCGCCGCCGAGTTCCAGTTCGGTGATCAGCATGGCGACTCGAATTCGGTCCTGGTCAATGGAGCCCGGCAAATTGAAGACCTTTCCTTAGCTCAATGGGACCCAAGATCGATACGAGGCAGCGGACCCACGAGGGGTCGGATCAAGTGCCGCTGTCGCTTACACTCGATTCGTGCAACAATCTCGCGCCGGAGCACAACTGGCCCTTATGAAGACCAAACACGCAAACCACACGGCCTGATGTCCGAAATTGACGCCTACGACTATACGTTTCCTAGCCAATTGGTCGCCCAAGAGCCACTCGCTCATCGGGGCGATTCGCGTTTGCTCGTTGTGAGGCGTTCGGATCAATCTCTGCATCATAGTCACATTCGGGATTTGTCGGAGTGGATTCGGCCGGCCGACTGCTTGATTCTCAATGACACGCGTGTCTTGCCCGCTCGTCTGGTTGGGCGGCGGGCGACCACCGGAGGCAAATGGAGCGGACTTTTCCTTCGGGCCGACGAGCAAGGCGCCTGGCTGGTTCTGGGGAAGACCCGAGGAAAGCTGCAGCCAGGCGATGTAATTACGCTTCTGGATCCCGTTGGTCGCGCAGTGCTGGGCTTGCACTTGCTTTGCCAGACGCCAGGCGGCGCCTGGGCGGCGCGGCCTGATCGAGATGGCGCCCCTGCTGAGATCCTGGCCGAGGTCGGCCGAGTCCCTCTGCCCCCCTATATTCGCAAGGGTGAAATGCGGGATACGGACGTCGGTCGATATCAAACCGTATTTGCCGAGAATCCTGGCGCCGTCGCAGCCCCTACCGCCGGGCTCCATTTCTCCTCAAATCACCTGGACGAACTAGCAGGACAAGGAGTGTTATTCGCCAAAACGACGCTTCACGTCGGCGTAGGGACCTTCCGTCCGGTCGCCTCGGATCGCCTCGATGACCATCAAATGCACTCCGAATGGTGTCAAGTGACCGCGTCAGCCATCGAGACGATTGAGGCGGCCCGCGGCAATGGCGGACGAGCCATCGCGGTCGGAACGACTGTCGTTCGAGTTCTTGAGACGGCGTCGCGAGGCGGGATCTTGGCGCCATTCTGCGGCGAGACCGACTTGTTCATCCGACCAGGTTTCGAGTTTCACGCCATCGACGCGCTGCTCACCAATTTCCACTTACCTAGGAGCACTCTGCTCATCTTGGTCCGGGCCTTCGGAGGCGACACGTTGCTCAAACGGGCTTATGCCGAGGCAGTGGAGGAGGGCTACCGCCTGTTTTCCTACGGGGACGCGATGCTGATCCTCTGACCAACCGAGTCACTATGACCAGGCAAGTCACTCTTCAGCGCCTGCGGAACTCATTCGAAGCGCGAGCCGATCGACTAAGGATCCGAGACTCGAGCTGACCGGATGGGGCCTGTATCTGAGGTAGAGTCAGGCCGATCCGCTGCCGCGGGAGATGCTGGCGAAGCGGGAGAGGCTGGGGAACGGAAGGGCCCCGTTAGCGGCTGAGTCTTGTCGTAGTCTGGAATCTTCAGCTCGCGGCCCGTTTTCGCTTGAAGCGGATCGTCCGGGTCTGGGAGAAGAAACGTAGGCGATTCGGTGGCTGTCCCGTCTTGGCCAAGAGCTTGGATGGCTGGAGAATCCAACGGCTGGTGGGCGCCGCCATTCCGCTGAATTGTAGGCTGCCGAGGCACGGTGTTTTCGCCCGACTGCAAATCATCCACGGCATCGATCCTGACGTCGATCCGCCGCCCGGTATCGCGCGTGACGCGGCCGTAAAGCACGGCAAGCGAAATGGCAAGCAAGACGCCGACAACGCCCACGCCAATTCTGGTTTCCTTACCCATATCCCGTCAATTCCTCAAGGGATGACGCCGAGAGCCATTCGTTCAATCTCGATCAGGCCATATCTCGACGCTCGGCGACTCGCAATTTCGCGCTTCGGCTGCGCGGGTTACGAATCAATTCCGCTTGATTAGGGCGAATCGGCTTTTTCGTCAAGACGTTATATCGTTCATCGTCACGAAAGGCCTGTTTCACTTGGCGATCTTCGAGGGAATGGAAACTTATCACGGCAAGTCGGCCATTCGGCGCCAACACACTCGGTATTCGCTGAAGTGCTAGCTCTAACGACCTCAACTCCTCGTTGACCGCAATTCGCAGGGCTTGAAACGTCCTGGTCGCCGAGTCAATCTTGCCGCTCTTGGGTACACAGCGACGAACAATGTCAGCGAGTTCGCGGGCTGTCTGAATGGGAGAGGATTTGCGGGTTTCCACGATTTTCCTGGCAATTCGGCGGCTCAGTCGCTCCTCGCCATACTGGTAGATCGTGTCCGCCAGTCGTTTTTCGCCGAGGTGTTGCAGCAGCTCCCAAGCTGGTTGGCCCTCACTTCTGTCAAACCGCAGATCCAGGGGGCCGTCGGCGTCAAAGCTAAACCCTCGCTCGCGGTCCTGCAGTTGATCACTCGAGAGCCCGAGATCCAAGATGATCGCGTCTGCTGCTGGCCACTCCAGCTGTCGCAGGACCTCGGGGATCTCCGTAAAGTTGGCCTGGCACATCTTGACGGCCGGACCATCCCATCGGGCTCTCACTCGAGCGACCGCGACCGCATCTCGGTCCATGGCCACGACTCGTCCCGGGTCGGCGGCTTCAGCCAACCGGCGGAGATGGCCGCCGCCGCCGAGTGTCCCATCCACGACCACGCTTCCCGGTTTGACCTGAAGACCTTCGAGCACCTCGTCCAGCAAGACGGGGATGTGAATAGTCGGCGACGGTTCGGCTCGCTCCGCATTCATATTCTATGACCGCAGAATGTCGAGGAACGGATTGTGTTCTTTTTCATGGCCGATCGTCGTGAGTTCACCGTGGCCCGTCAAGATGGTCGTGTCATCGGGCAAGGTGAACAGCTTTTCGCGGATGGATCGACCGAGGGCTGCTGGATCCCCTCCTGGGAAATCACTACGTCCGATCCCTTCTCGAAACAGAATGTCACCGCCAAACACGACCCAGGGGCTGAACTGTTTACAAACGAAGACAACATGGCCTGGCGAATGGCCTGGCGTCTCTAAGATATCCATCACAATTCCCGCTGCTTCGTAGCGATCACCATCCTCAAGCAACCGGTCAGCTGGGGGACTCGTCAGGCCCAGACCGAACATCGAAGACAAGTTGGCAGTCGGGTCCTCAAGCATAAACGCGTCTCCCTGGCCAATCACAATCGGCGCATCGGGCCAACGCTCCTTCGCGACACTGTTTCCGGCGATATGGTCAGCGTGCCCATGGGTATTGAGAATGGCGACCGGCTCGAGGTTCTCGCTGGCAACCCAATCCAGGAGTGACTCCATATCGAGCCCTGGATCAACGAGGAGGCACCGCCTATCGCCTGGCAAATGGGCAACGTAGGCGTTTTCGGCAAATAAAGGAGAGACAATCGTGTGCCAACGTAGGTCGGCTGGTTTGGGATCGGGCATTTTCACTGGGTGGACATCAAGGTGGCGTTGCTGGAAAATAGAAATTGACGCGTCTGGAAGCAGGCGGAACAATGGGTAGGCAAGGTTTTCCGGTTGGGCAAGTTGGCGCCCTGGGTAAGGAATACCAAACCGAAGGATGATTGTAATTGTCGGGACTGTTTGCGGCGATATTTACAGAGGACAATATTCCATTTGCTCCAGCTGCGGATGTCACCGTCATTTGCAATCGTTGTAAGCCATTTGCAACGCGTCGGATACCGCGCTGGGACCCGTGAGTTGTCGCGCGAGGGGCGCGGGATTTGCGGGAGCAGATACGTTTGGTAGGGACGCCAAGCCAATTAGCACAGGGAGCTGCGGCGCCACCGAGCAACGCGGCAACGCAAGAAGGAGTTCCGGATGACGCGGAAAAACGAAGAGATAGGCATTGGGCGTCGGACTTGGTTGCAGGCAGCCTGCATCGGAGCCGCTTTTGGAGCAGCGGAAGTTTGGGGCCAAACCCCGCAAGACGGGCTCAAGCAACCTGTCTTCCGCGTGGCGAAGCGAGGCTCAGCACCCGTTGGCGCCAAGCCGGATCCGCTTGACCCGGCCCTTGAGATGGCCCGCAAAGGACTGGCCGCCAGCCAAGCCCATATCCGCGACTACACATGCAAGATCGTCAAACGCGAGCGGATTAACGGCAAGGTTGGCAAAATCGAAGTGATGGACGCCAAGATTCGCAACTCCAAAGTGGTCAACGACCGTGTCACCACGCGGTTTGGCGTCTACCTGAAGTTCCTCTCGCCCAAGGCGATCAAAGGTCGGCAAGTGCTCTACGTGGACGGCTTGAACAACGGAAAGCTGTTGGCCAAAGAAGGCGGGAACCTTCACTTGCTTCCGGCAGTTTGGCTGAGCCCAACCGGCGCCCTCGCCATGCGGGGCCAGCTCTACCCCCTCACGGAAATTGGTATTGAGAATCTGATGGCCAAGCTGATTGTGCGAGGCAATCGAGAAAAGGCCATTGGCGGTTGCGAGGTCAGTATCCGAAAAGGATTCAAAGTCAACGATCGTGTCTGCACGCTGATTGAGTTGAGACGACCGACGAAGGGACCCAAGTTCGAGTTCAACGTGGCTCAGATCTTTGTCGACGAGCAGCTTCAAGTGCCGATTCGATACGCCGCGTACGATTGGCCGAAGAAAGCTGGGGCGAAGGGGGAGGTCATCGAGGAGTACACCTATCTCGACGTCAAAGTCAACGTTGGCATCACAGACGCCGACTTCGATCGAAAGATGTACGGATTCTAGGTTAAGAGCTGGCAACTGACTGCATTGCCAACTGGAACTTTTCCGGTTTTCAAGCCGCGATTCACTGCCGAATCATCGCTTTGCCCGCAAGAAAGAGCCGCCAATTCGGCCGCGTGATTGTTGGCTGGCAAACCGCTACAATGTAAGCCTCACAGCTGATGCTCCTTCGGGTCATCAAACTGCGAGGCTTTTTTTGTCGCAGGGATGGACAGTGAATGAGTGACGCTCGACCTGAACCACACCCCATTTCACCTTCGGACTCCGCTTCGGACGAGTCGTCTGGTGCAAGTCCGCGCTCGCTAGTCGCGCGACTCGCTTGGTTGGCTCGCCGTGTTCTCATCATCTACCTGGTGCTGCTCTTGTTGCTTCGTTTTTTTGAAAACTCAATTATCTACCCTGCTCCGACAGCGGACGCCCGCTGGCGCGAGTCGCAATGGCTGGAGTGCGAAGACATTCAGTTTGCGTCGAGCGACGGCATTCGGTTGCATGGGCGTTATGTCGAGCCACCCAAGCCTCGAGGTTTCTTGCTGTATTGCCACGGCAATGGAGAGAACGTCTCGGATCTGGCGGAGCAAATGGCCTTGCTTCGGGACGAGTACGACGTAGCCGTGTTCGCTTTCGATTACCGCGGCTACGGCAAGAGCGAAGGAGCGCCAGACGAAGCGGGCGTGCTGATGGACGGCGCAGCGGCCCACGCCTGGTTGAGCCAGCGAGCGTCGTTGGCGTTGGCTGATCGCGAGTCCGAGCCATCGATCATTTTGATGGGCCGGTCGTTGGGGGGCGCTGTGGCCGTGGACATTGCAGCGAACAATATCGTCCAGGGGCTCGTCATAGAGAACACGTTTTCCTCTATGCCCGATGTCGCTGCCCGACTCTACCCTTGGGCGCCCGTCCACTGGTTAATGCGAAACCACTACAACTCCGCTGCCAAGATCTCGAAACACCAAGGCCCGCTACTGCAAACCCATGGCAGCCAGGACGAGATGATCCCGGTTGAACTGGCGCGGACACTTTTTGACGCCTCAAATTCTGCTGACAAGACGTTTGTAGAAATCAACAACGGCTCGCACAACGATATGCCAAGCAAGCGCTACTACGACGAGTTAGAGGCACTCTTTCATCGCGTGTTCGCCAAGCCAGCCGCGCGGGCTCAAGTAAGATAGACGATGGACCAAGCATGAGTTCGTTTTACGATTCCCCAACGGCTGAGGATCCGCCAGATCAAACGGGCGGCCCGGAAGGCGATACGAAGCGCCGGCTCTGTCGAGTTGCAAATTATCAGCGGCTAGTCCTCCTTGGGATCGGCGGCCATCTCTTGGCCATCACGGTGGTCGCCTTGGAATTCTTCAACTTCCTGGGATTGCCCGACTTGGTTCTATCGGTAGGGGTCGTCTTTTTGATCGCTTCATCCCTATTCAACGCCGCGACAGTGTTTCTCGCCAAGCGCGAAATCACAACCGGCCCATCGACGTGGATTTATTCGATTGCAGCCGCGATCCCTGTCGTCGGTCTCGTCAGCATGGGCCTGGCCAATATCGCGGCGACCGGTTTCCTGCAAGACAAGAACGTCCGCGTTGGCTTGCTGGGGGCCGACCCTGGACAATTCCGCTAGACGCGGATTTCCCGGACGCGGATTTCCCGGACGCGGATTTCCCGGACGCGGATTTCCCGGACGCGGATTTCCCGGACGCAGCAACGCCCCCCAAAGAACGAGCAAATGAGCATGTCCGAGACGCCAACGCTTCGCTGCGCCGCCGCGCAGTTTCAACACAAGCCGGGCGACAAGGCCGCCAATCTTGAGATCATGGATGCGATGGTTCAGGACGCGGCGGGCGACAATGTTCAGGTGTTGGTCTTTCCGGAGTGTTGCATTTCCGGCTATTGGCATCTGCGCAACCTGTCGCGCGACCAGCTGCTCGGACTCGCCGAACCGGCCTTTGAAGGCCCCAGCGCACGGCGCCTGATGCAATGGGCGAAACGGCATCAAATGACCATTGGCGGCGGACTCGTGGAAGTCGATGGGAATGGAGATCTCTACAACAGCTACATCGTGGCTATGCCCGACGGCCGTTTTGCCCGGCACCGAAAGCTACACTGTTTCATCAATTCGGAAATGAAATCGGGCGAGGAATACACGATTTTCGACACGCCGATGGGCTGGCGAGTCGCCGTGTTGATCTGCTACGACAACAACATCGTGGAAAACGTCCGCGCCTGCGCGTTGGCCGGCGCGAAACTGCTTCTGGCGCCGCATCAGACCGGGGGATGCGATTCGGGAAGTCCGTTCGCCATGGGCGTCGTCGATCGAGCCCTCTGGGACAATCGAGAAGCGGACCCCCAGGCAATCCAAGCCGAGTTCAAGGGCGACAAGGGGCGAGGTTGGCTATTGCGTTGGCTTCCGTCCAGAGCACACGACAACGGCATGTTCCTCGCGTTCAGCAACGGCGTCGGCCCAGATGACGACGAGGTCCGCACGGGCAACGCGATGGTGCTTGACCCCTATGGCAGAATCCTCAGCGAAACTTGGGCGGCAGAAGACGCGATTGTCACCGCCGACCTGGATCCCAACCTACTCGACAACTCGACGGGCCAACGCTGGCTTCGCGCTCGGCGCCCAGAACTCTACCAGACGCTGACGCAACCCACCGGCAGAGAAGAGGAGACCCGGGCCGTTCGCTTCGAGCACCTTGAGTAGCCATAGCTCGCCCGCCGGCGGCTCAAGAGTCGAGTTCCCTGGTCTCGTCGGTCGTTGGCGGCGGCAATTCGGCGGGGAACATCATCGTGAACGTGCTGCCAACGCCGATCTCACTCTTCACATTGATATGTCCGTGATGCTCTTGCATTATCTTCTGGCTAACGGGCAAGCCGAGCCCGGTGCCGCGACTCCCTTTGCGGGATTCAAACACCGAGAATATCTTCTGCAGATCGTGCTCGGCAATTCCCTGCCCGTTGTCGAACACCACAATCGAAGCTTCGTTGGCGTCGACTGAGTAGCTTGTGCTAACGTCCACTCTGGCGCCTTCAACTTTCTCGCAAGCATCGACTGCATTGGAAACGATATTCAGGACTGCTCGGTGCATCGCATCCGCGTCGAACAGAAGCGTTGGCAGCGAACTATCGGGTTGCCAATTCAGCTCCACCTGATTCTCGTTTGAGCGAACCTGCATCAGTTCAATGACATCACCGACCAGCTCGTTCAGATTCGCAGGCTCCATGATCGGGTCGCGATCTTTGCTAAAACTGAGCATATCCATGACGAGATTGGAGATCTTGTCCTGATTGCGATCGACGATTCCCCAGCCTTTTCGAACGATGCCGCTTTCTCCGTTCTTCAGACCTTCCTCGATGAGAAAACTGCCGCCTCGAATTCCTTGCAGAATGTTCTTGATGTGGTGCGACAAAGTCGCGATCGTCTGGCCGACCGCAGCGAGCCGTTCCGCTTGCAACATGGCGGAGTAGTAGGACGTGTCTTCGACCGCCAGGGCGGCTTGATGGGCGATCGCGACCATGAGCTTGAGGTGCTCGGCGGAGAATTTATTGCCCTCGCTGGACGCGGTGTCGCTGGGCGGTGTGTATGTGTCGATGTAAATCACGCCGACCACGTCGTATCGCCCCTGCATGGGCACGCAAATAGCCTCGCGAACGCCCATCGTCACAATACTGGCGCCCGGATCCCACCGCTCGTCCTCTTGGGCGTCGCTCGTCAGAACGCCCTCGTTCTGCTTGGTGACATAGTCGAGAATCGTACGGCTGATCAAGATCTGTTCCGCTGGATCATTCCGGTTTCGATCCATCCGGGCCGACGGAGTCAGCTCGTGAGACTCCGAATCAAAGAGCATCACGCAGCCTCGATCAGCTTCCACCCACTCGAAGATGAGCTCGAGAATCCGTCTGAGCAGTTCATCAATATCGAGAGTGTGGCTTACAGCGAGCGCAGTCCGATACATGACTTGCAAGTTGCTTCGAGCCCGAGCGAGCCAAGGACTCTCGACTGCGTCCCCACCAAAAACCTGACTGCCTTCGGCCTGGCTGATCGACTTGATGATTCTCGATTCATTCTTGGACTCGACTTCGCCGACGATGCCCACTCCGGAAAGGGAGCTTGGGTCAGCGACTTCGCCACCGGTATAAATCATCAACGTGACTCCCAGCAGCACTCGATCGCCGCTGCGCAGCCGATACTCTGAAACTCGAGTATCGTTGACGAAACAACCGTTGGAACTATCGAGATCCAGCAGCCAAAATCCGTCCTCGCGCTCGACAATTTGCGCATGCCGCCGCGAAATCTCCGTGTCGCGCAGTTGGATGCCGTTTCCGCTTTCGCGGCCCAGCGTTTGGCCAGAGGCAAGCTCGTAACGTCGGCCTTGATCGCGACCGCGAATCACAAAGAATGATGCCATATGCGACCGTCCCAAATCGGGTCATCCGATCGGGCGGCAGCTGTTAGGGCGAGCATTCACGCCGCCTATCGCTTCACCGCCCGCTCCACCAAGTTCTCAATCTTACGGACCAAGGGTCCATAGTGGTAGGGCTTGGCGACTACGGTCGTTTGGCTATTCTTGTTCGCCATCCGCCGGATCGAAGCTAGGATCACCAACTGGCCGCCGTGGCGCGTCGAATACTCATGGAATCGCAACTCCGCCCCAACCCCTGAATCCGCAGCCGATACCTCCTCGCCCTCGTCCGCTTCGCTGCGATTGAAGACGATTACCTGTGGTCGGTGCCGCTCAGCCAAGCACATCCCCTCCTCCGCCTCCTCCGCCTCAAAGATGCGCAGCCCACGCTGCTCCAGGATGATTCTCAGCACTTCCCGTGATTCGGAAGACTGATCGACAATCAGAACCGGGCCAGATTGGCTCGATTGTCTAAGGGGATCGACGTTCAAAGGCGCACCTCCTTGTGCGTGACAACGACTCTGTGCGGTTCAACCACTCTGTGCGGTACAACGGCCATTCAGGCCAATGGCGCGGGTCCCGCCGCTCTTTTCCATGAAAACTGCGGCGAGAGTTGGTAGTTGGGTAGGTTTCTGGGCGGGGGCAACATTACTAAAAACCGGGGATTTCCAGCAAGGCGAGAAGGATATCGACCCGAGCGAATCGTGTCAAAACGAGTTTTTTTGAATCTGCCGCGATTTTTGCACCTTCCTTTAGGTTGACGGAAGACCGGCTGGGATCAAGAATTGACCCCGCCGCCATCCCACACGCCAACGGGCGTCCGCTCCCCTCAAGGGATCAGCATGAACGGCGACGCGCGACCGACCAATCCGATCCACTTGTGATCTCATCAAGGAACCTCAAATGCCCAGCTCGCGCCTGCTGCTGATTTTCGCACTCTTAGCCGCCTTTCCAACGGCCCTACGGAGCGCCGAGAACAATACCAACGAAGCGATCGAAATGAGGCTCAAACGGGACGCCACGGCCCTCGCTTCGGACAAGCTCAAGGGCCGCGGCCTCGGCACAGATGAACTCAATGCAGCAGCCGACTACATTGCGGCTGAATTCACGCGATTGGGATTCAAGACCGACCTTTTCGACGGCAGCCCGTTTCAACGCTTCCAAGTCAAGACCGGCTCGAAACTAGAGGGCACAGACAACAATTGGCTGGCTCTCACAGCTGAGGAAGGCAAACCAAATCGGCTTTTACCCGGCGACGTCATGACGCCGCTGGCCCTCGGCGGTTCGGCCAAAGTGGATGGCGAAGTGGTCTTCGTTGGCTATGGGATTTCGGCGCCAAAGCTGGACTTTGACGAGTACGCCGACATCGATGTCAAAGGCAAAATCGTGATCATGATCCGCAAGGAACCTCAGCAGCAAGACAAAGCCAGCAAGTTGGCGGGAACGCGTTCTTCCACCCACGCCCACTTTACAACAAAGATCAACAACGCCGCCGGGCATGGCGCCGCCGCTGTCATTATGGTCAACGACGAGTTGACGCTGAAGCAATCCGCGGCCAACGCCAAGGCGCTCGTCAAGAAGACGACTGACGCTTACCTCGAGGCTGGGCTTAAGTTCGCCCAAGCCAAGAAGGACGGTCAGAACCCCGACCCCGCCAAGACCGCCGACTCGCTCGCCAAACATGCCAGCCTCGTCGACGCCGCTCGCAAACGCCTCGACGCCGACCACGACCGCCTTGTCCCCTTTACTGGCGCTGGCGACAACGACAAAAACCCGACTCTGCCCGTCTTCTTCTGCAAACGAGAGTTCGTTCAAGCCGCGATTCAGCAGGCGACGGGTCGCTCGCTAGCCGAAATCGAAAAGGCGATCGACGCTGATTTCAAACCTCAAAGCCAAGCTCTCCAGGGCTGGAAAGTTGCTTGCGAAACCAAGATCTCTCGCGGGGAAACAGAGATTAAGAATGTCATCGGCGTTCTCGAAGGCGAGGGGCCCCATGCCGACGAGACGATTGTGATCGGCGCCCATTACGATCACCTTGGTATGGGCGGACGAGGTTCGTTGGCGCCTTGGACCAAGGAAATCCACAACGGAGCCGACGACAATGCCTCCGGCACCGTGACCATGTTGGAAATCGCACGGCATTTCGCCGGGCAAGAGAAGAAGCCTTCGCGACGCATCGTGTTCATCGCTTTCACTGGCGAGGAGCGAGGCCTTTGGGGCAGCGCCCATTATGCGAAGAACCCTCGCTTCGCTCTTGAGGACACCATCGCCATGTTCAACCTCGACATGGTCGGACGGCTCACCAATGAGAAACTAAAGGTGCAAGGCACGGGAACCGCAGCCGAATTTGACGGGCTCGTTGAGGAAGTCAATCAGAAATATGAATTCAAATTGGAAAAGGATCCAAGCGGGTTCGGGCCCAGCGACCACACTTCCTTCTATCGAGCCAAAGTGCCAGTGCTGCACATCTTCACGGGACTGCACAGTGACTACCACCGGCCAAGCGATGATGTGGACAAGCTCAATCTACAAGGCATGCGAAGGATTGCTCAGTTCGTCGAAGACATCGTCCAAGGGACCCTCGACCAAGAAAACCGACCCGAGTACAAAGAGACCCGCCGAGCTCGCAAGAAGCGATAACGCCAGCGCCAAGCGCGAAACGAGTAACTCTGGGGGAACTGGGCGAAATCGCGAGCCTCATTTTCCCTGTGAGTCGGATTCAGCGGCGTTAACAGACTCAGCTTCCCCCCGATTCGCCCTTTACGGCGACGGGCATACTGGGCACAATACGCCCCGCTAAATGTCGCGCGTCGAGTGATCCACCACCGCGCGTCGTCGCCAGCGCCCCGGAAGTGGGCTGGCGTCGGTCAAGGACGACCGTATTCGAAGCAAGGAGGCGTATCATGAAGGCCACATCGTCATTTGTTTTTGTCATGGTTGCGTTGTTGTGTAGTTTTTCCTTGTCGGGCAGCGCCCACGGCCAAGGGACCAACGTTGCGGTCATCGACATCAGCCAGATCTTCCAACAGCATCAGCGGTTTCGCGGCGAACTGGAAACGATCAAGGGCGCCATCAAGCAATTCGAATCGTCGCTCAACGGCGATCGCGACGCCCTACGTCAGAAGAGCGAACAGCTGAAACTGCTGACGCCGGGCTCGCCCGAATACCGCCAAATGGAAGGCGAGTTTGCCCGCATGACATCTGACGTGCAGGTGAAAATGGGCCTCAAGAAGAAAGACTTCCTGCAGCAGGAAGCCAAGGTCTACTATCAGGCCTACTTGGAAATCCAAACCGTCATCCGAGAATTCTCGGAGCGCAACCGGATCGGGCTCGTTCTCCGCTTCAACGGTCAAGCCATTGACCCGCAGAAACGCGATTCGGTCTTGGGGGGCATTAATCGGGCCGTGGTCTATCAAGACCGGCTCAACATTACAGGCGAGATCCTGGCCATGCTGAACCGTGGCGTCCAGCCCGTTCCCACCCCGGGACCAACGGGACCAGTTGGACCGGCAGCGAGCCGTTCTCAGGTGCCCCGCCGTCGGTGAGTGTCCAGCCGTCGGTGAGTGTCCAACCGGCGAACCGCCATTGCACAAGCCGCACCCTAACTTTCCAACGTGGAATGCTTGCGATGTCAGCGAATCGAAATCAACAGACGCTTCGGCGAGCAGTCGTTGTGAACGGCGTGGGCTATTGGAGCGGCGAAGCGGTGAAGGTTGAGTTTCGCCCAGCGTTTGCCGATTCAGGAGTCACATTCGTTCGCCTCGTCGAGGGGCGACCGGAGCGGATTCCCGTCGCGATTGCCTATCAAGTTGAGACGCCGCGCCGCACGTCGCTTGTCCGCGGTGCTGCACGCGTGGAGATGATTGAGCACATCATGGCCGCTTTGGTCGGCTTGCAAGTCGACAATTGCGATGTCTGGATGAGCCAGAATGAGGCGCCGGGGTTCGACGGCTCCGCCCGCGCATTTGTTGACGCGATTCAATCTGTCGGTCTTCGCCGTCAGACTGCCATTCGCAAACAGATCGTGCTTACCGAGACAGTACGAGTCGGTGATGACGACGTCTGGGTGGAGGCCGAGCCGACCGACAACGGAGAGCTGATCATCCGCTACGAGCTGGACTACGGCGACCATTCCTCCATCCAGCCACAAGAGTTCCAAGCCTCCATCACGCCGGAGACATTCCATACTCAACTTGCGTCGGCCCGCACATTTTTGCTGGAATCGGAAGCGGAGCAACTTCGCAATCAAGGAATCGCCCAGCACGTAACTTTTCAAGACTTGTTGGTGTTCAACGAGAGCGGCCCGATTGACAACGACTTGCGATTTGATGATGAGTGTGTGCGCCACAAGGCGCTTGACGTGGTTGGCGACCTTGCGCTCGCTGGGGCGGATGTTGTCGGCCGCATCACTGCCCATTGCAGCGGGCACCGACTCAACGCCGAGCTCGTGCGCGCCATCTTGGGCGCCCAGGGACAAGTTCAGTTGGGAGCCGCCTAGAGGTTCGAACCGCCATGTCCGCCAACATTCATCCCTTAGCTGACGTCAGCCCCAATGCAAAACTGGGTGAGCGTGTGGCGATCGGCGCTTTCACACATATTGGGTCCCAGGTCCAGATCGACGACGGCACGCAAATCGCCAGCAACGTCACCATCCTCGGCCGTACCCACATCGGTTCAAACAACCGCATATTCTCCGGCGCCGTGCTGGGAGAAGAGCCGCAAGACCTGAGTTACAGGGGCGGCGACACGCGAGTGGTGATCGGCGACGGGAACGTGATCCGCGAGTGCGTGACGGTCAATCGAGCGACGGAAAAAGAAGACGGCCTGACGGAAATCGGAGACGCCTGCTACCTGATGGCCTGCTGCCACGTCGCCCACGACTGTAAGCTCAGCAACCGAGTCGTGATGGCCAACGGAGTTCTGCTCGGCGGGCACGTGCATATCCACGATGACGCCACCATTTCGGGCAACGTCGGAGTGCATCATTTCGCCACAATCGGCAGCTACGCGTTTGTCGGAGGGTTGAGCCGCGTCCTGCATGACGTGCCGCCATACATGCTCGCTGACGGGAGCCCCAGTCGGCCGCGGTGCGTCAACACGGTCGCGCTGAAGCGGAATGACTTCCCCAAAGACGTTATCCGCTCATTGGCCCAAGCCCACCGCCTGATTTACCGAAACAAGGTCGGCATCGATCGCGCCAGGGAATCGCTGCGAGACGACTCGCACCTGGTCCCCGCGGTCAACCAACTATTAAGCTTCATCCAGGATCAACAAGAGGGCCGCCATGGACGCGGCAGGGAAGGCAGGAGAGCCGCGTGACAACCTTATCATTGGCCGTCATTGGCGCAGGGCACTTGGGGCGAATCCACTCGCGACTGCTGGCCGGAGACGACCACGCAGACCTTTGTGCAATCGTTGATCCCGTCGAGTCTGCGCGGAACGCGATTGCCGAGGAGCACGGAGTTCGCGCCTTCTCGAACTGGCGAGCCGTTGCCGACGAGATTGACGCCGCCATCATCGCGGCGCCGACCGTCCACCACGCGGAAATCGCCTTAGGTCTGATCGAGTCCGGAATCCACGTGCTCATCGAGAAGCCGCTCGCCTTTTCCAGCGCCGAGGCAAACGCGATTGTCTCCGCCGCGGAGAAGAAGAAACTCGTTGTTCAATCTGGGCATTGCGAACGTTTCAATCCGGCCTTTCAAGCCATTCGAAAACGAGACCCCAACGTCCAACTTATCGAGGCGAACCGGTTTGGGCCCTACAGCTTCCGCTCAACGGACATCGGCGTCGTGTTCGACTTGATGATCCATGACATCGACTTGGCGATCGCGCTCGTGGGCAAAGAAGTCATTCGGATCGACGCGGTTGGGGGGACGGTTATTGGCCCCCATGAAGACTGGGCCCAGGCGCGGCTCGAATTCGCTGATGGGGCCGTTGCCCAGCTCTCCGCCTGCCGCACCGAAATTGACCCAACGCGGAAGCTAAAAGTACGCGGACAGGGGTTCTTCGCTGAAGCCGACTTGGCCACGGGCGAACTTCGAGTATTGACTCCCGGACCGGCGCTGCAGTCGGGATTCGATCCAAATGCACTGAACGCCGAAGAACGCGAAGGATGGAAGTCTCGGCTCTTTGATGACCTGCTGAATCGTGAAGTCGTGAGCGGCCAAGGCAACGCGATCCTTGAAGAGCAGCGTGACTTTGTCGAGGCAATTGAAAACAAACACGAGCCCCGCGCCGCGGGACATTGGGCCGCTAAGGCCGTATCCGTCGCGGAACGGATCCTCGAACAGATCCACCGCAGCGGCGAACAACCGGTTCTACGCAAAGCCAGTTAGCAATCACGCTTCGGGCGAACGCAATTTGGCGAGCGACTCGCGCACCGATGCCAGTTCGTCCTGCTTTTGTGCAAGCGACTCCCGTTGGGCTTGAACCACGTGGGCGGGCGCTCGGCTGACGAAGCTCTCGTTCGACAACTTGGCCTCGGCGCCCTTGATCCAACCCTCAAGCTGCTTTTCCTGCTTCTCTAATCTCGCCAACTCCGCCTCCACGTCAATGAAGTCCTTGAGATCGACGTAGATCTCCATCTCCTCCGTAACGACGGTAGCGTTCGTCGGAGGCGGCGCGACATCGGGACCCCAAGCTGTCGCCTGGGCGTTGGCCAGTGAACGAAAATGCGGATCCATTGGCTTGAGCATGCTCGCCGCTGACTCGCTGCACTTGATGGCGAACGGAACGGTCTCCTTGGGAGCGATGTTCTGCCGACTTCGGATTTCGCGAACCTTACCGATCGCCAGTTGAAACAAAGCAAATTGCTCTTCGATCTGCGCGTCGACGCGAGTCGCGTCCGGCGTTGGCCACGAGGCAACCATGATACTCTCGGATTGGCCCTGCGGACTATCGACGCCGCGCTTCGGAGCGGCTTGATTGAGCAATTGCCAGATCTCTTCGGTGATGAACGGAAGGATAGGGTGCAGCAGTCTTAAGAGAATGTCCAAGGAGTGAGCGAGGACGGCCTGGGCTGTCTGTCGTGCCGACTCGTTCTGCAAACGATCCTTGGTCATCTCAACGTAGAAGCTGCAGAATTCATCCCAAGCAAAATCGTACAAGCACCGCACAGCTTGTGAGTACTGGTAGCGCTCGATCATCCCAGTGAACTCGCCGGTGACCGTCGCCAGACGACTGAGCAACCAGCGATCCTCGACTTCCAAGTCAGCGGGCTCAACGGCCTTCGGTTGAAAACTCTCCATTTGCAACATCACGAATCGCGATGCATTCCACAGTTTGTTGCAGAAGTTGCGAGCTTGTTCAAAACGTTCGCTCACCACGGCCCCTCGAGGCTGGGCTTGATCTTCGTCCGTCCTGGCCCATTGAGTAGAAAACCGCCCGTCGCATTTCGGGCAATCGATCACCGGCAATTCACGATTCTTGCGAGTTTGGGCGATCAGGTTCTCGCAATGTGGACACTCGAATTGAATCGGCATCCGTACGTCCTGCGCGTCCGCCGTCAAATGGGCCATGCCGTAGCGAAGCGCATCGGGCCCGAACTTGTCGATCACATCGAGCGGATCAATACCGTTGCCCTTCGACTTGGACATCGTCTCGCCATCGCCGTCCAATATCTTGGGGTGGATAAAGACTTCGCGAAAGGGAATCTCACCCATATTATTGAGCCCAGCGAGCACCATGCGGGCGACCCACAGAGTGATGATGTCTCGGCTCGTTATCAGCGTCGTGGTGGGATAAAAGTACCGCAACGAAGGGTTGTCCTCAGGCCAGCCTAAGGTCGAATGCGGCCAGAGGGCCGAGCTAAACCAGGTGTCGAGCACGTCATCCTCTTGCGCGTAACCGCCGGCTTCAATACGCGCTTCGACCTCCGCATTGTTCGCTTGAACGCTGAGGTGCACCGTCGCGTGCGGGAGCTCGACTAGGCTGTCCGCCCGCGTCGCGTTGTCCCTTTCATCGCTGAGTTCAACTTGATAGGCGATAACTCCGGACTGGACATCGGGATCGGAATCCAGCCTGGCAATCTCCGTCTGCAGCTCCGCCTTCTCGGCGAAGACCTTGCACCAAACCGGGATGCGGTGCCCCCACCAGAGTTGGCGACTGACAGGCCAATCACGTTTTTCGGCCAACCAATCGACGTAACCTCGCCGGTACCGAGTTGGAAAGATCTGAACTCGCTCGTCCTCCACGGCGTCAATTGCCGACTGGGCGAGTTCGTCCATTTTCACGAACCACTGGTCGGCCAACAGCGGCTCGATCGGCGTCTTGCTGCGATCGGAGTGAGGCAACTCGATTTCTCGATCCTCAACTTCAACCAGCAGTCCCAGCTCGTCCAGGTCAGCGACAACCTTGGCGCGTGCCTTCTTGATCGCCAGCCCCTCATAGGAACCTGCGTCGGCATTCATCGTGCCATCCATGTTCATCACGTTGACCATGGGCAACTCGGCTCGCTTGCCCACTTCATAATCGTTCGGATCGTGGGCCGGCGTGATCTTCACGGCGCCGCTGCCGAGTTCGGGTTTGGCCCAAGCGTCGGCGATGAGAGGAATGTCTCGATCCACTAGCGGCAGTCGAATCATCCGCCCATCTTCGGCCATCTCGCGAAGACGGCAGAGTTGAGGCAGCATCTCCTCCCGCCGTTGGCGAATGTTGTCGATTTGGCTCTGAACTTCCGTCCTATCCTTGACCGGAGACTTTTCCAGTTTCAGCTTCAACTGCGATTCCAGCTTATCCAGCGCTGCGGCGGGATTGGGATGAACCGCGACCGCCGTATCGCCGAGCATCGTTTCGGGCCGAGTCGTCGCAATCGTAACGAATTCCGGCTCACCCTCCCGAGGATCGATCACAGGGTATTTGAAGTGCCAGAAGTGGCCTTTGACTTTCTTCTTTTCCACCTCGTCATCGCTGACCGCCGTCCGCAGGTGCGTGTCCCAATTGACCAGCCGCTTGCCGCGGTAGATTCGTTGCTTCTTGAAGAGATCAAAGAAGGTGTGACGCACAGCAGCAGCGCATGTTTCGTCGAGGGTAAAACGAGTGCGTTCCCAATCGCAACTGCATCCCATGCGTTTGAGTTGGCCAATAATGCGAGTCTCGAACTGATCTTTCCAAGCCCAGATCCTGCGAACCAACTCATCTCGCCCCAGATCGTGTCGCGTCTTGCCCTCGTCCTCCTTAAGGCGCCTCTCAACGACGGCTTGCGTGGCAATTCCAGCATGATCGGTACCCGGCATCCACAGCGCTTGGTACCCCTGCATCCGCCGCATGCGGATCTGAATGTCTTGCAACGTATTATTGAGTGCATGTCCTAGGTGCAACGCGCCGGTCACGTTGGGCGGCGGGATTACAATCGTGAAGGGTTCTTTGTCCGAATCAGGTTCGGCGTGAAAGTAGCCGCCGTCTTCCCAAAACGAATAGATGCGTTCGAGCGCTTCGGCGTAATCGAACCGGTCAGGGAATTCAGAGCTCTTATTCGCGGCGTCCATAGTGACAACAATCGTTTGCTTGGGATTGGGTGTAGGTGAAGATCCAAGTTGCGGCCCGCCAAACTGGGCCCTCAGAGCTAGGGCGAAGCGATCTTGGCGTGGGGCGCCGCTTGCATCTGATCCTGCTTGCACAGTTTGTATTCCACGGCGTCGACGAGCGCCAACCAACTGGCCTCAATGATGTTTTCGCTCACGCCTACTGTGCTCCAGACCTCATCGCCGTCGGTGCTTTCGACGATAACGCGGATCCTCGCCGCTGTGCCCGCTTCGCAATTGACGACCCGCACCTTGTAGTCGATCAACTTCATCTCATTGAGATCCGGAAAATCGCCGTTAAGCGATTTCCGCAGGGCCGCATCGAGGGCGTTGACCGGTCCGTCGCCCTCCGCGACTTCGTGTTTGATGGAGTCGTCTACGCGAATCTTGACAGTGGCCTCGGTCAATACTTCACGCTTTGAATTGACGCCCACTTCGACGTGGTACTTAATCCGTTCAAAGTGTGCAGCAAAGGTGCCGGCGCAACGGCGCACCAACAAGTCGAACGAAGCGCCGGCCGCTTCAAATTGGTAACCCGAATTCTCCAGCGCTACGACCTGAGCCAAGATCCGGTCCATCAAATCGCGATCGTGCTGAAGATTGTACTTGGTAGTCATCGCAATGATGTTGGAGCGCCCGGACAGTTCGCTCACCAAGATCCGGCGTTCGTTTCCAACGAGGCGGGGGCTCATGTGCTCATAGCTATCGGTGGCTCTGGCGATGGCGTGAACGTGCATTCCCCCCTTATGGGCGAAGGCGCTAGGCCCGACGAACGGCTGTCCGGGGCGATAGAACATGTTGGCCGTTTCGTAAACGAACCGCGACAACTCGGTCAAGTGTTCGAGCCCGCTGCCGCCCAGCACTTCGACGCCCTGCTTCTTGAAGGCCAGGTTACTAACGACCGAAATCAAATCCGCGTTGCCGCACCGCTCGCCAAAGCCGTTGATCGTACCTTGAACCTGTACCGCGCCAGCGTCGACAGCCGCGAGCGAATTGGCCACGGCCAACTCACAATCGTTGTGGCAGTGGATCCCGACCGGCACATCGAACTCGGCCAATGCGGCGATCGCCGAGGCAACGCCGTCGCGAATTTCCTCGGGAAGGCTGCCACCATTGGTGTCGCACAAGACCACCATTTGAGCCCCAGCTCGGCCGGCCGCGCGAATCGTCTGCATCGCGTAATCCGGATTGGCCTTGCGGCCGTCAAAAAAGTGCTCTGCGTCGTAGATCACCTCGCGCCCTTGAGCGGCCAGGAAACTCACACTGTCCTCGATCATCTCCAGGTTTTCATCGCATGAAACTCGGATTACTTCGGTGACATGAAAGTCCCATGTCTTGCCAACGACGGTGCAAACCGGCGCCTCCGAGTCTATGAGGGCTCGCATGCCGACATCTTCGGCTGCTTTCACGCCCTTGCGTCGGGTCATCCCAAACGCGCAGACCTTTGCGTTCTTCAGGCACATTTCCTTGGTCTTGAGGAAGAACTCTTCGTCCTTGTCGTTGGAAAGCGGATAGCCGCCCTCGATGTAATCGACGCCGATCTCATCAAGCCGTTCGGCGATCAGCAACTTGTCTTGAAGCGAGAAATTGACGCCCTCCCCTTGCGCGCCATCGCGCAGAGTCGTGTCATAGATTTGGATCGGCCGAAGTGACTGGTCCACAATTGCTCTCCCCACGAATTGTCCAGGCAAAAAAAAAGCCCCGAGGCGTCCGGGCCTCAGGGCATTCTGTTCATTACGGCCGAGCCGCCCTTAAGCCACCATTTCGATGCCTACAATCAACCAGCCTACAATCACGCCGACAGCCATCATGTCGCTGTCGCGCAGCCAATCTGATATCGAATCGTGGGGATAGAAGCGCATAGGTTATTTCCGGCCGTCGCGAGATAAGCAGGCCAGTCTAGGCCGATACATCAAATGTGTCAATTACGCCGATTGGGTTCGCGCGATTCGCGAACCCAATCGCTTGCCAACATGGGTTGAGACAACCACAGCGCCCGTCACTGGCCCTGCCTCTTGGCCAAAATCTCTCCGATCAACTTCGTCAGACCCGGCCCCCTAAGTTCCTTGGCCGTCGCCAGGATTTCGCCCGTATCGCCATCGACCAAGAGGACAAAGGGGATGCTGCCAACGTCATAGAGTTCGCCCAGCGTGGTGCTCCACCCCTTCCCCTCGTAAATGTGCCGCCAAGGCATCGCGTGCTCTTCAGTGAAAGTCGCGAGCTTCTTCTCCATCCCTTTGTTGTCGAAGCTAACGCCGAGGACGTCGAATCCCTTGTCGTGCCAAGTCTCGTACGCTTTCGTCACGTTCGGCAGTTCTCGAATGCAGGGGCCGCACCATGTCGCCCAGAAGTCCAGCATTACGATTTTGCCGGCATAGGTCTTGGGAAATACGATCTCCTGGCCATCCATGGCGACCATCGTGAATTCGATGGCCTTCTTGCCCACGGAAAGATCAGGCGGCAGCGGAGTCATTGGCAGCGGCGTTGCCGACTTAGCGAGGCTGACCAAGCCCTCGGCAAGGGTCAATTCGTAGGTTGTGCCGGTGAAGTTGAAAGGCTTGCCAACTCGGACCATCTCCCGCTTATAGCTTTTCTTCTTGTTGGCGTCACGGTCTATCCAAAGACTGCTATTGGCTTGAATCTCCCCCGACACAAAAGTCTTGAAGTTCTTTCCGTCAAGGTTCAGCGAGATCTCGAATCCGTAGTCTGTGTAGAACAACAGTGTGTTCTTCAGCTGTGCGCGGCGAGCGTCGTTGGGGTCAAATCGGTACAAGCTAATCGCACCAAGCTTGCCATCGCCGAGGTCTATCTGCGACTTGCCGCGGTGCATCGTCGCTCCGCCGCTCGTTGCTGCGCTCCAGGTGGTTTTTGGGTCGTTTGTGAAATCGCCGTCGCCGTTGGTGTCGACGAACAGTTTTGCCGGCTCGCCTTCCGGCTCGTCCAG
>CAZWOU010000027.1:36273-49406 GCA_964635375.1 uncultured Pirellulaceae bacterium
ATCTTGAGCACGCCATACTTTGGCTTCGCCAGGCCGATGGGAGCCTTCTTGGCGATCGCAGCCTTACCGTCCATTGGCGCACGTACCGGGCGGTAGCCCCCAGCTTTGTCGGTCGCTCCGCTGGCGATGAACTTCGTGCTTACATCGTCCGCCGGCGCACCCACGACGGCGAGCAACAATAGAGTAGTGATCATGAATACTGCTCCTCAAAAGACGTACTGGAAAGGTCAAAGAAATCGGACTTAAACTCCGCGTGAGCCTATCGAAACTTGCCGGATGCCGCCAGTCTTTTCGGGAAAATCGACACTCGAGACAATTCGCCTGCGGTCCGTGAAGACGCTCCCCCGTCCCGTTTGCGACTCCAGTCGGTGCTACAATAGGAATGGCCCAGCCGACGCCGCCCAGCGTGATTTCGCGCCCACCACGCGAACTCACTCTGTAAACGACGAACCAACCCTGAAAGACGATCTGAACCCCATGAGAACCGTATTGGCATGCGTCGTCGTCATCGCTCTCACGCCGTGGACAGGTAACGCTCAGGACCCGCCGCGAACCAAGTCAGGCCATCACGCCAAGGATCGCGCGACCGCACCGAGAAAGGCGGTAGCGAAGGTTCGACCCAATGTTCTGTTCATCGCAGTCGATGACTTGCGGCCAGAACTCGGTTGCTACGGGTCAAGAATCGCCAAGAGCCCAAACATCGATCGGCTCGCCCGCAACGGCGTGGCGTTCACCCGCGCCTATTGCCAGCAGGCGGTGTGCAATCCGTCGCGAGCCAGTCTGATGACGGGCTTGCGGCCCGATACGATACAGGTGTTGGACTTGCGAACCGATTTCCGCACCGCGAAACCGAACGCTGTCACGCTCACACAACAGTTCATCAGACACGGCTACCACGCAGTCGGGATCGGCAAGATCTATCACAACAACATACAAGACCCGCCGTCGTGGAGTGAACCCAAGCTGAATATCATAGGTTATCCGTTCGATCCAGATGCTGTCTACCGCCAGAAAGACAACGTCGCTTGGTTAGAGAAACGCAAACAGGAATTGATCGCCAAGGGCGACACGCGTCGCGTCGATCGCTTTGGCAAGTGGTACCTCAAGCACGTCTCCACGGAAAACGTGGACGTTGCGGACGACGCCTATTTCGACGGCGCGCAGACGAGCGTAGCGATCGACAAGATGGAGAAGCTTGCCGCCGGAAAACAGCCGTTCTTTCTGGCCGTCGGATACTACCGACCTCACCTGCCCTTTAACGTGCCGCGGCGATACTGGGATCTCTACGACCGCGAAACCATCCCACTCGCGACAAATCAGTTCCTCCCTAAGAACGCTCCGCTCATGGCCGTCAACACTGCCCGTGAGATTCGCGGATACACCGACTTCAAACAGATGCCGCTGCCGCACGATGGTTCCTTTCCCCCCGCGCAAGCGAAGCTGCTGAAACACGGCTACTTGGCGTCAGTGAGTTATATCGACGCCCAGGTCGGGCGACTGCTTCAATCGTTAGATAAGCTGGGCCTCGATAAGAACACGATCGTGGTGCTGTGGGGCGACCACGGCTGGAAGCTTGGCGAGCACAATAGTTGGTGCAAGATGACCAACTATGAAATCGATACTCGCGTGCCTCTCATCGTCCGGGCACCCGACGCCGCAGAGAACGGAAGCAAATGTAGTCGGCTGGTGGAATTCGTCGACCTCTACCCAACGCTATGCGACCTGGCCGATTTACCGATCCGTAAAGAACTCGAAGGCGCCAGCTTCGCGCCGCTGTTGGCCAACCGCGACAGGCCGTGGAAGCAAGCCGTGTTCAGCCAATTCCTCCGCGATGGAATATGGACAGCGCCCGATGGCGTCGCTTACATGGGGCGATGCGTTCGAACCGAGCGTCACCGCTATGTCGAGTGGACGAAGAAGGACTCTGAGGACGTCGTGGCAACCGAACTCTACGACCTGGACGCTGATCCCGACGAGAATGCCAACATTGTCCAGCGGGCTTCGAGTGCGAAGATCGCCGCAAGGCTCGCCGCCCAGTTGCGAGCCGGCTGGAAGGCTGCCTTGCCGCCATAGCCCTTCGATGAAGAAGACGCCTGAGCTCTTGCTCTCTTCAATTGGGTCCTCGCCGATTCCAAATCGCCAAGGTGACGCCGCCTCTCCTCACGACTTTCGTGCTGGACGACTGGGCACATCCAAGATCGTGCCTCAGGCTCCAGCGGAACAGAACTCGGGCTCCGCGACGCCAGAGGACTGCGGGTTGCAGCCAGCGATCGCTGGGAAGGTCGATATACTGGGATGGCGTCGAACAGCCCCCGCAACACAAATCCTGAGAGTGATGACACATGGCGAGTGCCGACGAAGCAAACGGAAGAACAATACCCAACGGCCAGCCCCCGACTGGAGAGATGAACTTGTCCAAGGATGCGAGCCTACTCGGGTGGGCAGTCGTCGCAGTTTGTTTCTGCTCCCAATCTGGCTTCGCAGCTGACTCCGCGTCGCGATTGATTCCGACGATGTCGTATGAGCGTCCCCTCCCCATCAGGGCAAACGGAGAGGCGATTCGGCTAGGCCACCATGCGACGACCCGGTGCTACGACTGGGATCAGGACGGCCATCTCGATTTGCTTGTCGGGGGAGGAGACGGTCGCTTATGGCTGTACCGCAACAGCGGGGCATCGCAACGTGTTGGCTTTCGCGCGAGGGAGCCGGTCTCGGCCACGGGACGCGATCGTTGGGGAAGTTCATACACCGGGTTCGTACTCGCCAACCTTGTGGGGAACGCGTTGCCCGACTTAGCCGTCTGCCACTCGGGCAACCAAGTGACGATTCACCAGAACGTTGGCGACGCCAAAGACCCCAGGTTCGCGGAGAACGGCTTGACGCTTGAGGTTCAAGAGAACTGCCAAGGGCGGTTCGATGTGGCTGACTGGGATGGAGACGGACTGGCCGACCTCGTCACGGGTTCCTTTGGCGGCAAGCTGTTTTGGCACCGAAACGAAGGGAAGGCGGACGGGCCGAAGTTCGGACGAGGCAATCCGTTCTTCGACATCAGCTTGGCGTACAACTCGCATCCGCGCATTGTGGATTTCAATCAGGATGGCCGGTTAGACCTGTTGCTGGGAGTGAATTGGGGCACGGTTTCGTTGTATCTCAACCCTAAGGCCAAAAAACCGCTCTTGAGCAAGAGCCGGTTGCTGCGATGGTCGGATGGCACGAATCTCAATATCCGAAAGGAGAACGGCGACGACACCACGCCCGAGTTGGCTGACCTTGATGGCGACGGCGTTCTCGATCTGGTTAGCGGAGGCAAGAACGGACGACTCTTCTTCATGAAGGGAATTGGCTTTCCATCGCGTGTGAACTCGTTTCAAAGACTGATGGCTCAACACGAAGAGAACCTCGGCCCGGTCCTCCGCGAGGACGCGGCAGTGAGGCGGCAAGTCTTCGGCGCGTTGGCTTCACTTCAGGCCGATCTTGATGGCGGATTGGTTCCCCAATCATCACGCGAGCAACTCTTCAGGCAACTTGCTCCAATGGCAAAGAAGTATCCGGGCTTGCTCGGGCGAACACGATTCGATCTTGTGTCGGATCCCCACTTACCACTATTGGCAGCTCAATATTGGGTGGTCTTGTTGGAGTCGCTGCCCGATTCGCGGGCGAACCGCCAGCGGGTTGCGACCGCCCTTGGATTTCAAGCAGGGTACCGTCGGCTGCTCGTCGATCTTGGCGTCCTGTTTATCGACAACAACACTGCCACACCCGAGCACTTAGCCGCGATGCACCAACTGATGTCGGCAATGCCGCGAGCGACCTGGGCCGTCGAAACAATCACCGTGGCCGGCTGGCTGGGGCCCGCGATCAAGACGCAAAAGATTCGATCGCGGTCGGGGATCAATATTTTTGCACTGCCGCTCGGACGCCCGGAGAACAGTTTTGCAGCCGACTCGCCAAGGCCTGGCGTCACCGACGTCTACCTCATTTGCTTGGCCCATGAGTTGGCCCATAACATGTTGGACACGGTGGGCGTGAGGACTCGCCCAGAATTGTACGAACGAAAATTTGAAGGGCTCGCTCAAGCTGCCGGTCCGCAGGTCGTTTACAAGACACCTAAGTCTCGAGGCATCGACTTCGACGCGACCAAAAAGAACTTCCAAAGCACCGGCGCCTGGAACGGCGAAGACACAAGTTGGAACGAAGCCTGGAATCGCTATTTCAAGGGCAAAAGACTATACGACCGGGCCTATACGCGAGGCAACATTCATTTCTTTCTGAGCGCGCCACAGGAAGCATTTGCGACGCTGGCCAATCAATATTTTGCCGACAGCCAGTTGATGCTCGATTTCTGCAAGGTCCGTTGGGATGCTGGGCATCGCTCAAACATCAACCAGTTTCTGCTAATTGCCGACTACTTGAGCGAAGGCGAGAACAAGGTCAGCTTCTACATAATGCGGCCAGGGGGAAGCATGACGGTCACATCAGTTCAACTAGCGCGTGATAGTCAGGGCCGCATCACAAGATTGCAATCGAACAATTCGACCGCGAGCTTCGAGTATCAGGACGGAGCCTTGGTTAGCGGATTCCAACTTGAGCCTCGACGGCTGCCCACAAGGTAAGACGATTAGGCCGCCAGACGAACACCAGAGAAAGCCCCTATCGCCATGAGTTTCAAGATCCCTGCAGCTGTGCGGCTGACTGCCTTCGCCTGCCTCGTTTCCTTGCTATCCGCCATGACGGCAATCGCGAAAGGTACAACACCCATTCGCGTCGCCTGCCTCGGTGACAGCATCACAGCGGGCGCACGGGTTGATATGAAGACCGAATCCTACCCGGTTCGGCTGCAGCAACTGCTAGGCGGCGCGTACGAAGTCAGGAACTTTGGCGTTGGCGGCGCAACCCTTCTGAAGACCGGTCGACCCAACGTGTGGCGCAACCTCGACGCTGTGAAGGAATTCCAGCCGCACGTTGCCGTGATTTCGCTCGGGACCAACGATACGGTGGGTGGTAAGCGGAAGAACTGGAACCAGATCGACCGGTTCAACAGCGATTATTCCGCGCTTGTGGATTCCCTTGCGGCCATCCCTACGCGGCCGCGGATTGTCCTCTGCACGCCGACCGCGATGGTGCTCAACACGAAAGGGCTATCCGAAAGCCGAGCCGGAAACTTGCGGGAGAGGCAGCCTCGATTGCAGGAGCTTTGCGCCAGAATTCGCAAGATTGCGTCAAACAACGCGATGAAGAACGTCTCGCTGCTGGAACTGAACGGCGTCCTCAAAGGCCGTCCTGATCTGGTAACTGAAGGCGACGGCGTGCACCCAAATCGTCAAGGCTACGCGGCCATAGCAAAGGCCGTTGCCATGCACATTCGCCGCCAGAAAGCGAAGCGGCCGAACATCATCCTATTCCTGGTGGACGATATGGGGTGGCAGGACACGTCGGTTCCGTTTCATACGGCGGCAACGGCGCTGAACCGTCGCTATCGAACACCGAACATGGAACGACTTGCCCAGAACGGCCTCAAGTTCTCGCAGGCATACGCGTGCAGTGTATGCTCTCCGACGCGGGTCAGTTTGATGACGGGCCTAAACGCGGCTCGTCACCGTGTCACCAACTGGACGCTGAGAAAGAACGCGAGCAATGACCGGCGGCACCCACGACTCGACTTCCCCAAATGGAACGTGAATGGGCTGAGTCCCGAACCGGGGATTGAACGAACAGTGCACGCGAAGGCACTGCCCTCGTTTCTGCGAGACGCCGGCTATCGCACGATCCATGTTGGCAAAGCCCACTTCGGCGCAATGGGGACGCCTGGGGCCGATCCAACCAACATCGGCTTCGAGGTAAACATCGGAGGCCATGCAGCGGGCGGTCCCGGCAGTTTCCTCGGCACACAAAACTTCAGCGCAGCTTGGCGCAAAGCCGATCGCGTGTGGGATGTCCCTGGCCTCGAGAAGTATCACGGAAAGGACATATTTCTTTCTGAAGCACTCACAGTCGAAGCCAACCTGGCGGTCGATCAAGCGGTTGACGACGGCAAACCGTTCTTCCTCTACATGTCACATTACGCGGTGCATGTCCCGTTCGCGAAGGATGCTCGTTTCTATCAAAAGTATCGCGACGCAGGGCTCGATCATACCGAGTCGATGTACTCTGCAATGGTCGAGGGAATGGACAAGTCGCTTGGCGACATTCTCGACAATGTTCAGAAGCAAGGCTTGAGTGACAACACAATAGTGCTGTTCATGTCTGACAACGGCGGGTTGAGCGCCCATGGTCGAGGCGGGAAGCCTAACACGCACAACAAACCGCTGTCCAGCGGCAAAGGCTCCGCCCACGAAGGAGGCGTGCGAGTGCCGATGATCGCCTACTGGCCGGGAGTCACCAGACCGGACTCTGTTTGTTCACAGCCTGTTATCATCGAGGATTTCTTTCCGACCATTCTGGAACTCGCTGGCGTCACCCATGTTCAACAAGTCGGAGGCGTCGTGGACGGCCGAAGTTTCGTTCCGCTGCTGCGAGGTGAGAAGGACGACGAACGGGACGACCGTCCGTTGTTCTGGCATTACCCAAACAACTGGGGACCCAAGGGGCCGGGGATAGGCCCGTCGAGCAGCATTCGTTGGAAGGACTGGAAGCTGATCTACTACTACGACAATGGCCGGTGGGAGTTATTCAATGTCGCCAAAGATATCGCTGAGCAGCACAACCTAGCCAACGAGCACCCAGATATCCGAAACGAACTTGCCGAAAAGATTCGGGCTTACCTTCAAGACGTTGGGGCACAGTTCCCCATCGACAAGAGAACGGGCCAGCCGGTCATGATCCCTGGCAAGCTGCGAGTCTCCGACGAATGACTCGCCGCGCGTCCGCGAACCGCACCGTGCCCGATGGGTTGCCAGCATCGCACTCGCGGACAGTGGCGAGCCGACCTAACGATGCCCGGCCGATAAAGTGCGGTCTGCCAGCCGCTAATCGGCGTCCGCTGTCCGGACCCAAAGATTGAGGTGAAATCGATCTGGCTTAGGAAATACGGATGAATCGACGATGGAACCCAGTTGCTTCCACGATCCGGTCGCGGGCTTCTCCTCATATCCAAATCCGAGCAGAGTCTGCCAGTCGGAGTTATTTTGATCGAGTGAGTACCCAAGAACATCTTGGTAATAGTCGTGCTGAGGGTGCTCTTCCGGGAATTGAAAATCCAGCGGATCCTTCTTTACGAAGTAATAGGGATCGGTGGTGATAATCTGCTGTCCGGTTCGAGCCTGTTTGATTAGGAACAGTGGTTTCGTCCCGTTGACCGGTCGAGTAAAGACTCGAAATTTGGAAGTCGACGGATCCAGCTGATCATCAGCGCGCACCTTTCCGTCCTGTATCGCAACCGGTCGCAGTGATGTCGTATCCGGTCCAAACGTAAGCAGCCCGTAGTCAACTTTGTCGACAAGCGACTTAGCGCGATCGATCGCCTTGTCTCTGCGGCCGACAGCGAGGAAACTGCGGTACCAAATCGTGGTTCCCGGTGCGATTCGCAGTTTGGGAATAACCTCGCAGACGTCGTAGTTTCGAAAACCATTGGCGGGCCTGGTGCGCCAGTCTTTCCACGACTTGTCGTAGTTTGGCGCGCTGGCTCGCCAATCACGATACAGCGAATGACTGAATTGACAGTAGGCTTCACCGGCCGCCTGGCGAGCACGTTCAGCTTCCAGTTGTCTATCTGTTCCATAGACGAGAGCCAGGCTGGGGCTGTCGGCGGCTTCCGAAGCGCACGACAAATTCCAGCCGCCCGTCTTTCGAACGGGAACCACTCCGCCGGAATTCAGAATGTCTTTCCGCTCGATCAATTCGCCGTCAACGGAACTGACATATCGCAGGGGCAGACTCGATACGCGAGTACCACCCCATGGTGCATTCAAGTGATCGAACACAATGTCATCGCGAACGCTGAAATTGTGGACGACCCAGGTGAGTTCAATGATCCCGTCGCCAACGTCACGAATCTGCGTGTAATAGAGCAACGGCGACCGGTGAACAGTCTTGATCTGCGGCACCAAGCCCCAGTTGAGCACGCGATAACAACGGGCCTCCGGTCGGACCTCCGATGCCAGCAGTGGGCAATACAGCGAATCAAGCGCGGACTCACCCGGGATGTACGCTCCTGAACCGTGGACGAAGAACGTGCTGCGGTAGGCTGATTCCTTCATGCGAGCGATGGTCACGTCCGGAAGCACGCCCGCCTTGAGAGAAGCTTCGACGCCATTGTATTGTGTGCAAACCGCAACAAACTGCCACACTTCATCATTCCAGGGCGAAATGTGGCTGGCCGCTTGTCGCCAAGACGGCGGTACGCTTTCCCCAAAGGGACCTCTGAGCGAATAGAGTTGACCGCCTCTTCCCATTCGCAGTTTGAATGAGTTTTCAACATCCTGCCGGTGGGCAATCTCCAACTCGAAGACTTGCTTCTCATCCAATCTTTCATCCCACAAACTGCCGCTGGGTGTGAAGCGAGATGAGAAAGTTGTTTTGCCCTGTCGGTTCGCAGGCACTCTCGCAACCGATTCCGGGAAGACGTCAAGTATGAGCGATTGGGCCGCCTTATCGGAGTCTTCGGTCACTTGCCAACGCAACTCGCGGAACTCAGGCTTGGCGCCTCGCCAGATCCCGCCCACGGCCCGCGCCTTGGCAGCGTCGCCGCGCATCGGCCTGAGCCTCTCCGCGTGACTAAGCTTCAATCGCTTGATGTTCTGCCAACTCTGCAACGGCGCGCCGGTTAGATTCCGAAAGGCGCTGGACGGTAAAACCACGTCCTGCCATTGTGTTCCGCCGTGGAGTTCGACCTCAGCGGCATACCCGTCGATCATCACGACCAGCTTGTTCGTCTCGGCGGCGCGGACCTTAAAAGCGAGCTTCGCCTTCCTCGGAGCTGCCCAGGCCTCATGGTGAATCTTGTGGGTGGAGCGCGCCCATTCTGCGGGCCTGTAGGAAAACCACTCTTTCTCCCAGTCGCCTTCAAAACTCTCAATCAGCTTCGAAGACGGGAGCGTCGCCTTGACCCCGGCGTTCTTGAGTTCAGTGGGCGTTGTCATCAACAACGGCGATGACAAATTAAACGACTTGGCCGTGTAGGTTCCGTAGTAGTAACCGCCGCCTGTTACTGGAGCGTCCAACGCATAGACTACGTTGGCGTACGCCCAGAGTGGTTTTTCCGTGCTATGCACTGGCAGCTTCGCGGTCCAGCTTCCATCTGCCTCGGCGACCTGGGCGTGATGCCAGAACCGGTGCATCACATCTTCACGGTCCTTGGGGCCCTCACCCGGTTTGCCCTGTTGTGTGTAATAGACATCAACCGACACAATTGGCTTGGAAGGATCGGGCTGCACCGCGATCGTCGGCACTCCATCAGCGGCATTCAGCTTCAAGTCAGATTCGGGAGTCCTGGGAAACGCAAACTCGCCTTTCAAGTGCTGGTCAAACCACAACAAGGTGGCGACTTCGTATTCGGCGGTGTCTTGGTGGTTGTGGTGCGGAGAACAGGTGACTCGCCACTCATCGCTTGATATTTCTCGGACCGCGCGAGGCAAGTCGCCGATGCGCCCGTGAAAATCGTTCGCAGGGCTGAGGAAGATGATTGGACACGACACTTTCTTCAAGCTGACATTGTCGCCGAGCGTTGCTCGAAAAAGAGGGCTGGAGTTCTCGCGGTCGCTGATGCCTCCACAGGACGGCGCGGCGGCTTTGACGCGTGGGTCCACTGCCGTCAACACGGTGAGCTTGCCGCCCATCGAATGCCCGTAGACCCCAACTCGGTCTCGGTCGACCTCGGGTTGATGCTCGAGAAACGTCAAGGCACGGCGCGCGGCAAGGGCGCAAAGGAACCAACCGCTGTTGCGTGGCGATTCCACAGCGTCGAGAGTCCATTCGGCCGCCTTTGCGCTGGGGAAGACGTTGCCTGGGTTTCTTCCGGGTGCGTGATACCCGTCCACGGCGCCCCAATCTGTCGTCAACCTGTAGGCGGGATCATCCGTCTTGTCATCCCAAAAGAGCTTCACCTCCGAGGGTGTGACTCGATATCCTGGCGCGCTGATCCGGCCAGCCCAGGCGATGGAAACGGTCGCATATCCGCGTTTGGCATTCAACAGGCAGGCTTTGTAGTCGGCGTACTGACCTCCCCCGTGAATCTGAACCAGTCCCGCCACTCGCTTGCCATCGCTGACCACATTCTTGGGAAAACCATAGACCGCAGCGAGGCGAGCCTTCTTGCCGTTGAAGACGCCAATCCGAAAACGCACGATCCTCAGCACGACGCCATCTTCTTCCCACTCTTTGATTCTCTCGAGTTCGAGCGGTTCGGCACGAGGATCAAACCCAGCCCACATCTCCTCAAAGTTGCTCGGTGATCCCCCATCCTTCAAAGAGGGCAGCGTCTCCGGCATTTCACCGCGAACGACCGAGCCTCCAATCAATGCGGTTACGAACAGCGATCTGATGAAGTTCATTCTGGGCGCCTTTTGGCAATGGGATTGAGGCAATTAACGCCGACCAGGCAGATCGCCCATCTGCGATCGTTCCCTTGGGATCCAGTTCGGATTGTTGGATTTCGCTATCATTCGACAACGTGAAGGACGATCCGACCACCAAAGCCAGCAGAGTGAGAAGGCGGGCTGTGATTGAGTTGGGCGTTTCAGCGGACTTACAACTTACAGTCCGTCGCGTAAATTGGGAATTCGACCGCTGGCCGCAAGGGTCCGTTGAATAATTCAAATATTCTTGGTGGTTTTACTGAAAGATCCGGCGGGGCCGGGCGTGTTACTTGCAAACACCCAGTTTTGGCTCTCAGTGTTGGCTCTCAGTTTTGGCTCTCAGTTCGTGCTCGCTGGCGCCGGCCGTCCAATTGGGGACGACCCCACTTAAACAGTTTCCTTACCGACAGGTATCGCGTGAAGAACGCACCAGAAACGCAAATGACGCTGATCGTGCGGTTGAAGGCCGCCGAAGAGGCGGCGTGGCGCGACTTTGTCGAGATCTACGAGCCTGCGGTCTATGGCCTGGCTAGGAAGAAAGGGCTGCAACATGCCGATGCCATCGATGTCTCACAAGAGGTGATGCTTCGCGTGGCCGGAGCTGTCGAAAAATGGGAACCCGACTCAAAGCTCGGATCGTTCCGCGGCTGGTTGGCGACGATCACGCGCAACATGACTATCCAGCACCTTCGTTCCAATGGCCGGAGACCGCGAACAGCCGACGACTCCTCAGTTCGGGATCTGCTGGAATCGCGAGAAGACGATCGTTCAACGGAGGCGGAATTCGAGCGACAACAGAGGCAGTCAACATTCGCCTGGGCCGCGAGAAGGGTCCGTTCGCAGTTCGCCGAATCGACCTGGGAGGCATTTTGGCGATCCACGGTCAAAGGCGAATCGATCAATGACGTCGCCAGGTCGATCAGGCTATCGCGAGGGGCCGTTTATATCGCTCGCAGCCGAGTCATCGCGGCCCTGCGAACTGTCGTGGAAAGGGCCGATGGCCAGACCACAGGCCCCGACAACGAGAACGGAGCTACGGACCATTGAATAGAACACTCGACAACGCCCATCTCACAGGTGAGCAGATGCGACAGTTGCTTCAATCAGATCGCTCGACGTTGGAAGAAGACGGAGCGGCGCAGCATCTCGATCGGTGCGAGGCATGCCAGCAAGCGTTGGCGGGTTTCGCTGGCGATGATCCGTTCTGGCAAATGGCGAAAGAACATCTGTCCAACGGCCTCCAGACCGGCTCGGCTGATAGGCCAGATTCGAGTTTCGCGGTTCCTTTGTTGGACGATTCGGAGAGATGGAGCCGCGACAACGAGCCGCCGGTTTCTGCTTCAACACTGCTTGAACCACCGACGCACCCGGAGATGCTGGGGCGAGTTGATCAGTTCGACGTGGAGAGCTGTATCGGGCAGGGCGGGATGGGGGTCGTCTATCGCGGATTTGATCGTGAACTAAATCGAACTGTGGCCATCAAGTTTCTCTCTCCCCACCTGGCCTCGAACGCAACGGCCCGAGCCAGGTTTGCTCGCGAGGCTCGGGCGGCGGCCGCAGTCGTCCACCCCAACGTCGTGCCAATTCACTCCATTCAGAGCGGCGGGCACCCCTACTTAGTTATGCCCTACGTCCCGGGGCGTTCGCTTCAGCGATTGGTTAGCGAACAGGGACCGTTGAACGAACTGCAGATAGTGCGAATTTCTATCCACGTGGCCGGTGGGTTGGCGGCCGCCCATAAGCAGGGGTTGGTGCATCGCGATATCAAACCGAGCAACATTCTTCAGGACGGCGACGACGGCCGCGCGTTGTTGACGGATTTTGGCCTGGCCCGCGCGGCCGACGACGCCGACATGACTCAGACAGGATGGCTCGCCGGAACGCCGCACTACATGTCTCCCGAACAAACTCGCGGCGAAAACCTTGATCATCGCAGCGATCTGTTTAGTCTCGGCAGCGTCCTCTACTTTCTCGCCACGGGGCGAGCGCCGTTTCGAGCTGAGAACTCGATGGCCGTGCTGCGGAAGATCGAAACGTGCAATCCGCTGACCATTCGCAGCGTTAACCACGAAATCAGCGGCGAACTCGAAGCATTGATCGAGTGGCTCATGCAAAAGGACCCCGCGCGGCGCCCTGCCCGATCGCTCAAGTTTCAGCAGGTCTGCGAAGGCTATCTGGCCCACATTCTCAGTCCAGCCGATAGCCCTCTGCCAGCGGAGCTCAAGACTCTTCGGGTTCGCCCCACGCCGAGACAACTGCGAGCTGTGTTAATAATGGCAGCGGCCATTATCGCCCTGGTCGCCGTCGGTTGGAGCTTGCGGAACGACGACAATTCGCACTCCTCCGCTCCCCAGAAAGGCGGCGTGCAACCGGCGATCGCCCCCAACCGTAATTCAACGGAGCCACTCGACGCCCACAAACTGTGGCGTTCCTGGAACGACGATCTGCGCGACATGCAGCAGATCGACCGAGACTTGAGGGAATTGGAAGACGCGCCTTGGACGCTAGAAGGCGATCATCTCGTTACACCGAAGGAGTAATTCACATGACACGCATTGGACTCGTTGCCGCTCTGACTCTTCTGCTGTTTTCCGCAGCCTTCGCCCAGCACCCGGCTAAGCC
>CAZWOU010000028.1:0-48989 GCA_964635375.1 uncultured Pirellulaceae bacterium
AGCTCGTATCTGCGGACCGCAAAGCGACCCAGTTGGCATGGAGGCCGACCTTACTCCTTTGTCAACTTGGTGGATGCCAGACAGGACACTCAAAGGCGGCAGCAGGAAGCCGTCGCCGTCCAATCGCTCCCGGTTGTAAGCGGATTCCTTTGCCCCCCGGGAACCGTCGGCACCGGGGGCTTTTTTTTGCGCCTCTAGAACGCCCTCTCGCAACGTCCTCCCAAATCGTGCACCGGCGTGCATGATCGCCTGCCAACACGACTAGGTCTCAGCCCCGCGGAATCGATCGGCGGTGAAGCAGTGCTAGCTCGTGCAAGCCATCTGCCTGACCTCGCTTCGCCGTCCGTGACATGGCGTCGAGTAGGTTGGGGAATTGGGCCAGTGGGGGGCAGCCAACGTCCCAGCCCGATTTCCAATAGTTGCCATAGGCCGTTTCGAAGTCGCCGTCCTGTTCAGCCGCTTCGCCTCGTCGCATCCAGTACGCAGAGATTTCTTGGCGAATGGTCTCCGAGCCGTCCAGTAACAACTGCTTGTAGGGGTCGTCCGACACATATCCAAGATGGCGAAGGCGGGCCGCCGAGAATTTTCCGTGTTTTGGGTCAAACCAATGACTTCGAAATTGCACCGACTCATCGGAGAACACGGAGCACTCCATTCCGGGCTCATATCGAGCGACCGCGGCGTCAACATCTCCAATCCGCTCCGCCGCCCAGCCCGCGATCTCAAACGCCCAGGCAAATTCAGCGGAGAGCTTCATGCACGCGAGGGCCATCGATCCGGCTGTCTCCCAGTCCTGGTGAAAAAACTGGTCGTCGTCGTCGTCGAGCCGATGGCGGATTTCAGCGGCCTGGGCGGCGGTGATGGACGACGTGTCGAAACACAAGCGGACGAAATCCGGATCCCAGCGAAGATGCATTTGTGTTGCCAGCGACGGCGTCGCCTGCTTCTGAAACGGGCAACCCAGCGCGAGCAAGGCCATGTCGCGATGGGCCGGCAGAGATGGCCGCCACGCGAGCATCGAGGCCAGTCGCGCGGGATGGCCTTCGTCGAAGAGATCCTGGAGACACGGACCAGACTCGCGCTGCAGAAAATCGATCGCCCAACGGGCCGCCGTTGACGGTCTCGGAGCGTTCCCGTTCGCGAAGGGAGAGACCGACTCGTACAGCAGCGCTTCCACGAACGATGATCCAACGCTCGTCCAGTCGCCGCCGCCATGCCGCCAGATGATCCAGTCGCGGATGCCGCCCTTGAAATCGAGGCGAAAACAAATCCAGTCGCCATAGCGGTTCCCCATCACCGGCATCGTATCGGGCAGCATGAATCCGCCCCACAGAACGCCCGCATCCGGGTTGATGATCTCGTTGACGGTCAACGCTTGAGAGAACTCGCCGCCATGAATTCGCGCAGGGCAATCCTCATCCAGCCACGCCTGAAAATCCGCAGGCAGTCGCAGGGAGAATCGCTCAGTGAGTTGTGCTGACGCTGACGTCATTCCATAGAACCATCGCAGCCAAAACAGCCTTAGCGTTGCTCCGTAAGGCGGACTCGGCCACTCGTTATTTCTTCAAATTGATTTGGCGCCGCTTAGCGCCAGCCAGCAAGCATGCCCGCTGTATCCAACGGCAAGGGGCGCGGTTGCTCGATGATCTCCAAGTCGCTTCGCTCTTGAGCCTCCTCAAAGTAGGCCAAAGAGCACTCGATTTCCACCAACTCCAACGTGTTGCGGATCCACAGAATCCGCGCCTCCTCCATGGGCGTGAGGCCAATTACCGATGTCGCTGCCTGAAGGAGTTCCAAGTCTGTCTCGAAATGAACTGGGGTCATCGCGCCCAACGCATGGCCTCCCGTCAGGCAGTTGATCTTGGTGATCTCCGCGTCTCGCTGACGGACCACCCGCGACAGGCAGAATTCCGAGAGACCCAACCCGGTCGCGTTGCCGTGGGTGGCCTCCGTAAGTCCGCGGACGAGAATGTGACGGATCTTGGGAGTTTCGTGCTCAGCGGCTCTGTGGGCGCCGAATTTGCGGCCCACAATGTTGGTGTCCATCCCCGTCCCGCTAATGTTCTTTCCAATCTCGTCAATCAAGAGAATGTCCGCGGCGTCGAACGGCAGCTTCGGCATCAACCGCTTGGAGAGAATCAAGAGCTCCTTTTCTCGATTCTCCATCTCATCCACAGCGACCGCCTCGATCTTGGCCGTCTGTTCGTAACCGTTCTCGACGATCGCCAGTCCCGCGACGATGCGACACTTGGAAGAGACCTCGCGAGCGACGCTGCGCACGATTTGCCCAAAACTGTGATCTTGGATTGCCCGATGATAGATCTTCGCCCCGTTGTGTTTGCCGAGTCCAATCAACATCATCTTCAGCAGGCCGCTCTCGATGTCGCCGACGAAGTTCGTGTGCGGCTTGACTCGCCCGCACACCAACACGTGGTCCGCCTCGTAGGCATGCCGGTCGAAATGCACCGGAAATCCCTCGGCGGCGTCGCACACGACAACTGTCTCCATCGTCGCCCGGATCGGGCATCCGCAGAACGCCTCGGTGATCCCGTACCCACTCAAGATGCCTAGCTGGCCTTCCACCGTTCCGCCGCCGTGGCTACCCATCGCAGGCACGATGAACGGCGTGGCCTGAATGCCCTTGAAATAGTCAACCGCCGCTTTGAGCACGATCTTGATGTTCGTGATGCCTCGGCTGCCCGCAGTGATGGCCACCGTTTGACCAGGCTTGATCGTCCGCCCTAAATCGATCCCCGCCAGCTGAGTTTGCACCTCATCGGCTATGTCCGCGACCTCGGCTCGCTCGAACGACTGCCGCACGCGAAACATGTTGGGAAACGGAATCTCAATCGATGTGGCCATGGGCTGGCAAACCTTGCGCGGCGGAGAGACTTGGAAGACGTATCGCCTGTTCGCCCCCGATCTCGTGCGGCACCCTTCATCGGCGGCTCGATAAACGTGCATGGAGCAAAGCCAAAGCCGACAGCAAAGCCAACGCCGACAGGCACAAGACTTTTGGCTGGCTCCATTATGGCAGGCGGCGCCGTATTCGCACACCTGACCGGCCCCCCCATTCGACCCCCGTCTATCGATTCCCCAACCTCTAAATCAGCTCGGGTCCTCGAAACTGGGTCTCTCGGTCTACAGGGCCTACTCAGCGCGGCTAATCTTCACCGCCCGCCGCCGGCTGCTGTCGTAGCAAGCTGTCGCAATTCGGCAATTTGTAGGGATTTTGCGGGAGATACTGGCGAAGTTCACCCGATCCAGTAGATATGACCTCAATTCCACCGATCGACGAACCCAGTCCGGGGCTGAGCAGCCCGACATCGGCAGGCACTGTTCCGCTTGGCCCGTCAGCGGGTCAGCCAAGTCCGCCGCAGCCAGGTCCGCTGCAGCCAAGTCCGCTGCAAGCCTCCGAGTCGGTCTCGGCTGGCGAGTCGGACGCGAGGCTGGTGCAGGAGACGCGCAACCAAATCCGCGCGATCGTGCAGGAGATCACGACGTTGGCCCAGTCGGACAGCGACGAAGACACGTTCTATGCGGAATTCTTGCCGCGTGTCGTGTCGGCTCTGGCCTCACTGGGCGCGGCGGTTTGGACGGTTGGCGAAGAGGGGCTCAGTCTCCGCTACCAGATCAATTTTCCTCGAGCCAGTCTGCACGACGACAAGGAACAGGCCCAACGGCACTATCAGTTGCTGCAGCAGTTGGTGGCCGATGGCCAGTCGGCTCTGATACCTCCCCAGTCGGGTGCGAGCGACGCGGGTGAGGCGGGCAACCCAACGGAGCATCTGCTGATCATTGGGTTTGTGAAGTTCGAAGATCGGCCGCTGGAGTTGATAGAGATCTTTCAACGTCCTTCAGGCGGTCCGACAACACAACGCGGATACCTCAGGTTTCTCGCCCAGATGTGCGAGTTGGCCGAGTCGTTTGTCACTCGAAAGCACCTCAAGCGATTCCATGAACGCGAGTTGTTGTGGGACAACTTGGAGCAGTTCATTCGCAGCATCCATCGCCGCCTGGATGTCAAAGAGACGTGCTATGCAATGGTCAACGAATCCCGCCGCCTGTTGCGTTGCGACCGCGTGAGTGTGGCGATTCGCAGAGGGCGTCGATATCAGATAGAGGCGGTCAGTGGTTTGGATACGCTGGACCGCCGCGCCGAGGAAGTGACTCGATTGGGCGAGGTGGCTCAGCGAGTGGCCCATTCCGGACAGACTCTTTGGCGCCGCGACACGGACGAGTTTCCCTTGGCGCCCCAAGTGGAGGAGGCGTTGGACGCGTACTTGGATGTGTCGCACTCCAAGCTGGTTGTCGTTCAGCCACTCTACGACAGCGATGCACAGGAGGGCGACGGAGAGGCAACGTCTGACGAATCGAGTGTGGTTGGCGAACCGATCGGGGCTTTGATCGTCGAGCAGTTGCGAGACAGCCGAACCGAGCCAGGCGTGGAACAGCGGATCGAGATGATTGCGGCCCATGGCGGGTCGGCGCTGGCCAACTCGCTGTCCCACGACCAGGTGTTCTTGATGCCAGTGTGGCGCGCGCTGGGGAAGAGCAAGTTTCTTCTGCAAGCTCGCCATCTACCCAAGACGGTTGCAGTTCTGATTGTTCTCGTCGCGGCCGCCGCTGCGCTCGCGCTCATACCCACGCCGCTCAAGTTGAGTTGCAATGGCCAATTGATTCCTTCCAATCGGTTTGAAGTCTTCGCGCAAACGGAGGGCGTCGTCGCTGAACTTCCCATCCGTCACGGACAAGTGGTGGAGCCGAACCAGCTGCTTGTGCGGCTCCGCAGCGGAGCGCTCCAAGAGAAGATGACGCGGTTACAAGGTGAGATTGAGGAGAAGAAACAACAGCACGACGCCAAGAACTCGTTGCTGATTCGGAACGCCCGTTTGGACCCAATTGAGCAGCAGCGAATCGAAGGCGAGGTGCGGCGTCTGGGCACGGCGATTCGCAACTTGAGAGAGCGAATCTCGTTGGTGGAGATCGAACAGCAGGGGCTGCGGATCACCGCGAAGCAACGATCTCAAGTCGCCACGTGGCGGTTGACTGAGCGGCTTTGGAATCGACCGGTTCGCCGCGGCGACCGGCTGATGACGCTGTATGATCCCGAGGGTTCTTGGGAGTTGGAGCTGTGGATGCCGGAGCGGCGGATGGGCCACATCGAGGAACGGATGCGAGCTCAAGAGGGCGATCCGCTGAAGGTCTCCTTCGTCCTGAACTCCCATCCCGATCAACGATTTGAAGGCGAGTTAGTCGAAATCCAACGCTCGGCTGACGTGCACGAGAGCGAGGGTAATGTGGTCCGCCTGCGGATTCGCATAGACAAGACGAAGCTTCCCGAACTGCGCAACGAAGCCACGCTCATCGCCCAGGTTCATTGCGGTTTGCGGCCAGCGGGCGCTGTGTGGTTTGGGGACCTGATCGAGACAATTCAGAAAGCCTCCCTGCTCTGGTGGCCCTAAGAGAGCGGTGACAACCAAATTCGCAGGCCAGCGACTCTTGGCGCCGGTGCGAGCTAAGTTTGAGAGTGGCCTGAGGAGTGGGCGGATGCAATTGGTCAAATCGGAGTAATCAGAACGATGGGTGCAAACAGTCTTCTCTTAATCGCTGCGGTTGTGTTGAGCGGTCCCTTGGAAGGTCCGTCGTCTGCCGGCCTATCGTCCTCGAATCGATCGCTTCCAAAGTCGGCCGAGCTGCAGATGTCCCAGGTCTTCTTGGTGTTCGATGTGGCGGCCGCCGCCCAGGAGACGGGCCTCTTGCAGTCAGTGCTGGTGAAGAGCGGAGAGAACGTCGCCAAAGGCCAACTGCTCGCCCAGATCGACGACCGCCAAGCCCAATTGGAGAAGCGAGCCGCGGAGCGCGAGCGAGAAGCGGCGATGGCGCGCGCTTCGGACGACATCGACGTGCAGTTCGCGATCAAGTCCTATGAGCTGGCGGCGGCGGAATGGCAGGACGCGGAGCAGATCAACGAGCGCGCGAACGGCACGGTTCCTCGATCGGAGATTCGGCGTTTGTCGCTGGCCAAGCATCGAGCCGAGCTGCAGATTTCGAAGAGCCGGTTGGACATGCGGGTCGCCAAACTGAACGCGGACGTGCACCAAGCTGGCGTTGAAGCGGCGGAAGAGAAGATTCGACGTCGGCAGATCCTGGCGCCATTTGACGGGATGATAATGGATGTCTTGAAGCAATCGCGCGAGTGGGTGACTTCCGGCGACGAAGTGATACGCGTTGTGCGGATGGACCGGTTGCGAGTCGAAGGTCTGGTCAGTGCTGCGGATCTGGATTTGCATGAAATCGAAGGGCGGCAGGTGACTGTCCACGTCGCCCTCGCTCGCGGACAATCGGCAAGCCTGCTCGGCCGCGTCGTCTTTGCCAGTCCTTTGATTCAGGCCGGAAACCGATTGCGGGTTCGCGCGGAGGTGGAGAACCGCCGCGGGGCTAACGGCCAGTGGCTGCTGCAGCCTGGCAAATCGGCTCGCACCGTGATCGCGATTCGCTAGACCCCGGAAAGAGACAGGGATGTCGAGTCTTGCCCGCAGCATGATCTCTAGCGCCGGCCGCCCGCTGCGGTTGCAGCTGCGCGGGGATCTCGCTTGCCGCGAGCAGGTTTACCAGGGGCGCCGGTGTTGGGTCGTCAAGGATCCTTTGACGCTTAAGTACTATCGGTTCGAAGAGGAAGAGTATCGGCTGCTGACATGGTTGGACGGCGAGCGAAGCTTGCTGTCGCTGCAGAGCCAGTTTGAGGCGAGCTTTGCTCCGCAGAAGATTTCCTTACAGGAGATTCACCAATTCGTTGGCGCCATGCACAAGGCGGCACTGGTCAATTCAGACGCTCGCGGACAAGGCGCCCTGTTGGCAAGACGCCGCAAAGAGAACGCAAACCGGCGGCGCTGGTCAGCACTCACCAACGTGTTGTGCATTCGCTTCAAGGGCATCGATCCCGACCGCATGCTGAGCTGGCTCAACGTGCGAATCGGCTGGATGTTCAGCCTGCCCGCGGTGCTCGCCGGACTGTTCTTGGCCCTGGTCTCACTGACGTTATTGCTGTCGGAGTATGAGGTCTTTCAATCGCGGCTGCCAGGGTTTCACGAGTTCTTTGCCGCCAAGAATTGGCTCTGGCTCGCGGCGACGCTCGCGGTGACCAAAATCATCCACGAGTTTGGGCACGGTTTGACCTGCAAACGCTTCGGCGGCGAATGCCACGAGATGGGCGTGATGTTGCTCGTGCTGACGCCCTGCCTGTACTGCAATGTGACGGACAGTTGGATGTTGCCGAACAAGTGGCGACGGGCTGCGATTGGCGCCGCGGGGATGTATGTCGAGATTCTGATGGCCTCGATCTGCACTTTGATCTGGTGGCGCACCCAACCTGGCATGCTGAACTACTTGTGCCTGAACGTGATGTTTGTCAGTTCCGTGAGCACCATTCTCTTTAACGCGAACCCATTGTTGCGCTACGATGGTTACTACATCCTCTCCGACATTCTCGAAATCCCCAACCTGCGGCAAAAGGCGACGACGATCTTGCAGCGAAAAGCGGGAGCATGGTTCTTGGGACTCGACGAGCCCGACGATCCGTTCCTGCCGTCTCGCCGTCGCTGGCTGTTCGCCGCCTATAGCGTCTCGGCGGGCGCTTACCGTTGGATCGTTGTGTTTTCGATCGTCTGGTTTCTCAACAGCGTGTTGGAGCCCTACGGCCTGAAGCCAGTGGGACAGGCCCTGGCCTGCATGTCGCTATATGGACTCTTCGTCCACCCCATGATTCGTCTGTTCAAACACATGAGCGCTCCTGGAAGGATGGACCAAGTGAACAAACTTCGATTTACAATCAGCAGTGTCGCTGGCGCCGGGGTCGCGTTGGCGCTGCTGGTTGTGCCGACTCCGCATTACGTCCGTTGCCACGTGCATGTGCAGCCGCGAAACGCTGCACCGGTTTATGTCGAAGTCGCTGGCAACCTGACCAAGGCCCACGTGCGACCCGGCGAAGTCGTTCACCGCGGGGACCCAATCATCTCGCTGCGAAATACCCAACTCGACCTGCAGCTCAACTCGTTGCAAGGTCGCCGCGAGCAACTTGGCGACCGAGCCGCCACGGCAAACAGTCTGGCCGTTTTGGGCGTCGATGAGGCTGCCTTGGAAATGGATGAGCTGGTTGAGACGATGGCCAGCGTTGACCGACAAATCGAAGAGCAACAAGACGATCGCCAGCGGCTGATTGTGTGCGCCAAAGCGGATGGCGAGATAATCGGAATACCGAACCGCCAAACCGCCGAGAACGAAGATCAGCTCGCGACGTGGACGGGCCAACCCACTGCCACGAAGAATGTCGGCGCCTTCTACCCCTTCGGATTGCTAGTCTGCTATGTGGGAGATCCCAAGGATCTGCAGGCGATTCTGATGATCGATCAACACGATATGGAATTTGTCCAGGAGGGCCAGCCGGTCCACATCGTGCTGGACCAACGCACCGGTTGGCGGATTCGCAGCAAACTCTCCCATGTCTCCAAGCGGCCAGCCCGTACGGTCCCCGACAGTTTGGCCGGTCGGCACGGCGGACCAATCGCAAGTCACTCCAGCCGCAGCGGGAAAGAGGAGCCGCAGGAGACGTATTTCGAGGGCTCGGCTGTCGTCGACGACGTCAAGGGACGACTCTGCATCGGCGCCGTGGGCCAAGCGCGAATACGCGTTGGCTGGCGCACCGTCGGCCAACGCGTCCTCCGCTATCTACAGCAGGTCAGCTATTGAGCTGTCCCCTTAAGAGCCGCTAGCGACTGCGCTGGGCGGCGGTCACCTGGGGTTCGGCCGCGGGCTTGTTGCCCAGCTGACCCGGCTTGACTCCCAAGGCCTTGGCGACGGCAATGGACACAAACGCGGCGCCAAAGCTCATCAGCGCCCCCATCTTGACCGAGTCCTGTATTGGACCGGGCGTCGGGAACGCCGCCGTCGAGACGAAGAGAGCAACAGTGAATCCGATCGCCGCGATGTTGCCGAGCACGATGACGTGACGGTAGTTCATGCCCTCAGGCACCTGCAACTTGAACAGCTTTTCGCCGAGCCAGGTGAATAGCGTGATGCCGAGCGGTTTGCCAATCAACAGCCCCGCCAAGACCAACCACGTCCCAGCGCCCATCGCGCTCATCACTACGCCCGCGTTCACGAGACCAAACAGACCCAACACGAGCTCCACCGGATTCTTCCACCAATGTTCGAACTCGTTGAGCGTGTCTTTGCGCTTGAGTTCCTTGGCGGCGAAGATACCGAGGTCCGTATGTGCATGAGGCATGCAGGGAATGATAGGCACCAAACCCAACGCTGGGTGAAGACCGCACTTGTAGAATGAAAACCATGAGAGGGCACCAGGAATCAAGACGTACCACCAAAAACTGTGCAGGTTGATTCGGCGGAAACTGAACCCGATGGCAACCGCCAGCGCGGTCAATAACAGCCAGACCGGTTGCAGGTCTTCTTGAGGGAAGAAGACGGCCAAGATCACAAGCCCGGCGGCGTCATCGGCGATCGCCAACAACAGCAAGAACGCAATCGCCGGATGCCCGGGACCGAATATTATCCTGGCCACCAAGTAGCTAAACGCGATGTCCGTCGCACAGGGTATCGCCCAGCCGTTCGTCAACCCGCCAGGCGAAGCCACAAACAACAAGCCGTACAAATAGACGGAAACTGGTCCCAGAATGCCCCCCAGCGTCGCCAGCAAAGGCGTGGCCGCCTTCCGCGGGTTGGACAAGGCGCCTCCCGGAAGGATCGACTCCCAAACTTCCTTGCCCGCGATGGCGAAGAACAAGGCCATTAGTAAATCGTTGATCAACCAGTGCAGCGTGAACTTGCTGTGCTTGGAATGCGCCCCGCTGTGTGAGTCCCCGCTGTGCGAGTCTTCGCCGTGGGCGGCCGTGGCCGTGTCAGGTTTTGCGACTGGGTGGACTGGGGCTGTATCGCTCGTTGGAACCGACTCCACGTCTCCGCTCGTCTGATGATCCGCCGTCTGATGATCCGCCGTCTGATGATCCGCCGCCTGACCTGTAGTCAGATCGTGATCAGCCTGTTCTGCGACGGGGACGAGCTCGTAATGAACCAGCGCTTCGTAGCTCTTGTGATCCAGGTTGGCCCAAACCAAAGCGACGACGGCGCCGAAGACCAAGAACAATGAGTTCTCGAAGAGGAACCGAATTGGCTTTGGTGTCCGCGAGTTATTGTCGTGCGACATATCTCCTCAGCCCGTTTCTGCGTTCGTCAAGAATCCTGATGCTGGAAGGGATTCTGACTGCCAATGTCCGATCCAATCCCAACAATTCCGTTTGGCGACGGTGGCCGCCGCGTGGTCAACCAAAGCCAACCAATTTATCAAGTGAAGGAGCCGTTTTGAACCCGTGATCTGCTACTTCAAAGCCTTCACCAAGAATACGGGACGCTTAGGGCCAATTGGATTACCGTGAATCAGCGGCCTATCTGGGAACGGTGATGCAGGTGACGCGTCTCTGGGCGGACTGTTCCGATTGTGCGGGTCGCGGATGATCTGCGGGCGCGGTCATGGGAAGAAGACGAGGGAAGCGACGTTCCAAGCCTTGAAGGCGCACGAGACGCCTGACCGAGTCACTTGGCCGTGTTACTTGACCGTGTTACTTGACCATGCGATGGATGCGCACATGGCCATCGGTGTGGGCGGTGACGAGATCCGTGTCATTTGAGGCCAGGTCCAGGTCGCGCGCGCTGTTCGGCAACTTGTGCTGATGAAACTCGTTCTGCTCGGCGTGTTTCCAAAAAAGAAGATGACCTCCTCCACCGCCTCCGGAAACGCCGATTGTGATCGGCGTAGAGTGCATTGCGACGCCCCACGCGACGCCTCGCAGTTTGGCCTTGGACAGATGTTGGATCTTGCGTTTGCCCGTCTTCCAGTCGATCAGTTCGACACACGGGTTGCCGACGCCCGCGAATGCGTTGGTCACATTGGTGATCCCGCTACAGGCGAGCAACGACCCGTCGCCGTTGAAGTCGATGCTTCGGATTCCTCCGATGTCGGCCTTAAATACCTTGTCGTACTTGTACAACGATTCGGCTTTAAACGCCCGCGATTGTTTGCCGCTTTCCAAATCCCAGTGGATCAAGTTGGCTTTGAGATCGCCGCTCACCAAAGCCTTGCCATCGGGGTGGAAGGCCAGGTTGTAGACATGCGACTCGTGCCCCTTGAACTCCCGAATCGGTTTTCCCGACTGCAGATCCCATAGACGCACGACCAAGTCGTTTCCCGCCGTCGCTACAATCGGTCCGCTGGGATTGACAGCGACACATCGAGCCCAACCTTGATGGGCCGACACGGTTCGGACCGGTTTGGGAACGTCTTCCTTGTAGCTCCACCAGACGAGCCGGCCATCGAAACCCGTGGTCAGCAAGACATCGTTGGGCGCAAACGCCATACCTCGAGTCCAGCTATCGTGGCCCTTCAGTTCGACCTTCTTTTCCGTCGCCAGGTCCCACCGCCAAACGCGGCTGTCTTGAGCCCCGAAGAACACGAATTTTGAATCAGGATCGAAACGGCACGATATCAAGGGGCTGCCATGTTTCAGCTTCTTCAATTCGTGCGTCTTTGTTACATCGATGGCAATCGAGTGCATCGTTAAACTCCGCCGGTGTTCAATGGAGACTTTATTTCTGCCCAGCCGCTAAGGCGTCTCTTGCCGATCAGATCCCATTATATCAACATAGGCTGATGCGATCGCGGAACTAACGGTGAATATTCGTTGAGATCGCCGTGCGGCCCTGCGGATTCAAAAAGCCCAGCGGATTCAAAAGTCCACAATGGGCCAAACGACGTCCAGCGTCCGAAACGCAATCACTCCCGAGGAAATGAGCCTATGTTGTCGCCGAGTGCAGCGAGCCCTTCATTGCCCAAGCTATGCGGAAGACTATTGCTGCTGTTCTCAACCTGCGTCGCCATTCACGCTCAACCGGTCCACGCTCAACCAGGAGGGCGCCGCGCTTGGACGAAGTCTCGAATTCTGGGCTCGCCGACACCGCCGCCCCCCTATCGCGTGCAGCGGGTCTTTCAGAATCTCTCATTCAACAATCCAACCGTTCTCACGAACTGCCCCGACTCGGATCGATTGTATGTCGCTGAAGTCAAAGGGGCGATCTACTCTTTTCCCAACCGATCGGACGTCGAGACGGCCGATTTGGCAATCGACATCGGAAAGTCGATTCCGGGAGCGAAACAGGTTTACGGATTGACGTTCCATCCCAGATTTTCTGACAACCGCTACTGCTACATTTGCTACGTGCTTGACGCCGATCTGGACGATGGCACTCGGCTGTCTCGTTTTCGCGTCGCCGACACGGATCCCCCCACGATCTCCATCGCCAGCGAGACGATCATGCTCACCTGGAAATCGGGGGGCCACAATGGTGGTTGTCTGAAGTTTGGACCGGATGGGTTTCTCTACGTGTCGGCAGGCGATGCCGGCCCGGCCTTTCCGCCCGACCCTCTCAAATCGGGCCAGGACATTAGCAACGTGCGTTCCACGATCATGCGGATTGACGTCGATCGCGCTGGCGAGAATCGTCCCTATTCGATCCCTAACGACAACCCGTTCGTCAAGACGCCCGCGGCGCGAGGCGAGGTTTGGGCGTACGGTTTTCGCAACCCATGGAAAATGAGTTTCGATTCAGCGACCGGCGATCTTTGGGTCGGCGACGTCGGTTGGGAATTATGGGAGATGGTTTATCGCGTCGAGAAGAGCGGCAATTACGGTTGGAGCCTGGTCGAAGGGAGTCAGCCTGTGCATCGGGAACGGTCTCGCGGACCGACGCCGATCATCAAACCAACGGTGGAACATTCGCACACCGAGTCGCGATCGGTGACTGGCGGATTTGTCTATCGCGGCGAGCGCTTAAGCGACTTGGTCGGCGACTATGTCTATGGCGACTATGTGACCGGCAAGATCTGGGCTTTGCGTTACGCCAACGGCAAGGTGCAGCAGCTTCGCGAAATCGCCGAAACTCAAATGCCCATCATTTGCTTCGGCGTCGACAACCGTGAAGAACTGTACGTGGTCAGCTACGAAGGGCAAATCTTCCGGATCGAAAAAAACCTTGCCGCGGCATCGTCGTCCGCATTCCCTCGGCGACTGAGCGAGACGGGATTGTTCGGTTCGGTGAAAGACCACCGCTTGGCGCCAGGCGTCCAAGCGTATGAAATCGTGGCCCCAATGTGGCAAGACGGCGCCGTGAGCGAACGATTCGTGGCCATGCCTGGAACCGACGCGATTGGGCGCTGGACCGCGAACAATACGGGCCGCGGCGAGTTCCGCGGCGAATGGAGGCTTCCGGAAAACAGCGTTCTCGGCAAGACAATTCGGCTCCCCAGCGGCTCGCACGCCGAGGCCCCCCCAGGGAGGCGAGTTGAGACCCAAATCCTCCACTATCGCGACGGGCTCTGGCATCCCTATACGTATGTCTGGAACGACGAGCAGACGGACGCCAAGCTATTGGAAGGAGAAGGCCGAACGATTTCTTATTCGGTCTACGACAAACGAGCCGACAGCAAAGAGACGCGGCAATGGCGAGTTGCCGGCCGCAATGAGTGCTTGCTCTGCCACACCACGCGATCGGGGTCCGTCCAAGCGTTTCATCTTGCTCAACTAGAGCGAACGCTGACTGCGAACGGAAGATCGGTTGAGCAGCTTGAGCACCTTACTCGGCTCGGCTTCTTTTCTGCTACTCCCCAACGCGCGAAGAAGACAAAACCGTATGCCTCGCCTTACGACGATACGGCGAGCCTGGAGGATCGCGCGCGGGCCTACTTGCATGTGAACTGCGCCCATTGCCATCGTCGCGGCGGCGGCGGCACTGCGTCGATGGATGTTGTCTTTAAGAACCAACTGGAGAAAACAAACTTGCTTGGCGAGCGGCCGACCCAAGGCGCCTTTGGGCTTCATGGGCCGAGAGTGATCGCGGCGGGCGAGCCGATGCGAAGTGTTCTCTTGTATCGCATGGCCAAGTCGGGACGAGGTCGCATGCCTTACTTTGGATCCGCGGTTGCCGACTCGCGAGGCGTTCTATTGATGAGGGACTGGATCGCCTCGCTCAAGGCTGAGGATTCGATTGAAGTGGCAATGCGACGCGAGCGGGACAAGGTCATCGAGTCTACGTTGGCCGCCCTCAACGACCAATCGCCAGACACGCGACAGTCGTCCATCGACTCGCTGCTGACAACCACGAGCGGCGCGTTGCAATTGGCGATCGCCCTACACGAGCAACCTTTGAGCCCCGATTCGCGGCAAATGGCAATCGACCGCGCGAGCAAACTCGACGACCCTGCGAAACGAGATCTGTTTGAAGCGTACTTCCCCGAGTCGTTGCGGAGAAAACGCTTGGGGGATTCGGTCGACGTCGCCCAGATCTTGGCCCTCAAAGGCAATCTCCGCCGAGGTCGTCAGCTGTTTGAAAAGTCTGCGGGATTGCAGTGCCGCAATTGCCACCAAGCCCAAGGAGTCGGCAAGAACGTCGGCCCCGACTTGACGAAGCTGGGCGACAAACAGACCAAGGCCGAGTTGCTGGAATCGATCCTGAGTCCTTCCAAACGAATCGATCCCAAGTACGTCACTTACCTGATCGAACTGCTGGACGGCCGCGTTCTGAACGGGCTCCTCGTCGAGCAAAGCAAGAGCGGTCTCGTTATTCAAGACGCCACTGGCAAACAGATTCAGATCGATCGATCACAAATCGAATTCAGTGGTCCCCAGAGAAAATCGCTGATGCCTGACTTGCAGCTACGCGAATCGACTCCGCAAGAGGTCGCCGATTTACTCGAATACCTCAAGTCCATCTAAGCACATGAAGAAACCTCGCGCGGAAGAAATCCGCAGATTGCTCAAACTATCACCGGCACAATTGCTTCGATGTTCAAAGGACAGATTGGTGGTCCTTGACGACATTGACCGCCTGCATCAACACTTTGCGGATTCGATTGCCAGCGAGATCAAGAGCAACAACGCCAAGGGCCGAGCGACGAAGCTGATTCTGCCAGTCGGTCCAGTCGGTCAGTACCCGATCCTGGCGGAGATGATCAACCAGCAATCGATCAGTCTGAAACAGTGCTGGTTCTTCATGATGGACGAGCACTGCGACGACAATGGCATCGCCCTCTCCGCCAATCATCCCCTCAGCTTTCGGCATGTTGTTGAGCAGCAATTCACCAGTCGCATCAAGCGGAAATGGATGATACCGGCCAAACAGTTGATCTTTCCTGATCACCTCAACGTGCAATCGTTGAAGGACCGTATCGCGTCGGTCGGCGGCATCGACACGACTTACGGCGGCATTGGAATCCATGGCCACATTGCCTACAACGAACCAGAGCCGAACGTTCGCGAGTCCGACCCTCGACTGGTCTACCTGAACGATTTCACTCGCACGATCAACGCCATTCGATCTCAGATCGGCGGTAATTTGGAGGGTCACCCGCGCAAAGGCGTCACGCTGGGAATGAGGCAATTGCTAGGCGCAAAGCGGATTCGGCTCTACTGCCGCAACGGAATCTCGCTTGACTGGGCCAACACAGTTTTGCGGCTGGCCGTACTGGGCGAACCGGGCGACGACTATCCTGTCACCTACATTCGCGAGCACAGCGACTACGTGGTCATAACGGATCGAGATACCGCGCGCGCTCCGCAGTTTGTTCTCTGAGCGGATCTTGGTCATAATCGCGCGGCCGGATTGCGTTGCCTCCGCAGGGAGATCGAAGAATTGCAGGCGCCAACCAGTCACTGATGCCCATCGGCCTGGAGAAGGACCTCGATCGACAGGCAATGGCGGACTTGATTGCGTATGTTATGAGCTTGCGGTGATGGTGGAGACGCGCCCAGTCGGACGCGCTGGAGACGTGAAAGAGGTAGGGTGAGAAGGTGAGTTTTGAAATCGCCACATTTCGATTCGACGTTACTCCGCCGAAGGGGCATTCGCTTTGCGGGGGGTGGATCCCATCGGTAACTCAGGTCGATGATCCGTTAGAGGCGATCGGTTTCGTGTTGATAGGCGCCGGCAAGCCGATCGTTCTCTGCGCCGTCGATTGGACTGGAATCTGCAACGCGTCCCATCTGGCCTGGCGAAATGCGTTGGCTGAGGCGGCGGGCACGATACCGCAACGGGTCGCCGTGCAATGCGTGCACCAACACGACGCTCCCTTTGCTTGCCTGGACACCGATCGCATCGTCCGCGAGCAAGGCGACTTGCCGCCAAACGTCGACCCGCTTTTCTTTCGCCGCTGTCTCGAGCGCGGCCGCGATGCGATCAAACAGGCGCTCAAGAACCGTCGGGCGCTGACCCACGTCGGCAGAGCTCAGGCTCAAGTTGAACAGGTAACATCGAATCGCCGGATCCTCGGCGACGATGGCAAAGTCAGAAAGAACCGCAGCGTTGCTCCGAGCGGCGACGATGTTCGCGATTTGCCCGCTGGCGTGATCGACCCTTGGCTTAAGACGGTTGCTTTCTACGATGGAAAGCGAAAGGTCGCGGCCTGCTACTACTATGCTGTGCATCCAATTAGCTACTGCTGCAAGGAAGGTCGCGTCAGCAGCGAGTTCGTCGGCATGGCTCGGCGCCTGAAGCAGCAGCACGACGATCCCGACTGCACCCATCTCTATTTCACGGGTTGTGCCGGCAACCAGAACACGGGCAAGTACAACAACAGTGATGTCAAAGAGAATCGGCAGCTGTTGACACAGCGTGTTTATGAGGCAATGGAGACCGCGTCGGACTTACTGCGACCCCAGCCGATTCGAAACCTGGCTTGGCAATCCGTGGACCTGCTCCCTCCACCGCGAGACGATCTTTCGGCTGTGGAAATCGAGCGACTCATTTCCGACAAGACGAAACAGGTTGTGCATCGGAACCGCCCGGCATTCACGCTGGCGTGGCTCCGGCGCTGCAAGACGAAGCTGCCGATTACGCTCGGCGCTCTTCATTTGGACGACATCTCTCTGCTCCACCTGCCGGGCGAGCCTTTTGTAGAATATCAATTGGCGGGCCAGGCCCTAAATCCCAAGCGGTTTGTCGCAATGGCTGGCTATGGGGACGGCGGGCTCTGGTACATTCCAACGGCTGAGGCTTATTCGCAAGGCGGCTATGAAGTCAACATGGCGTTCTGCGATCCGCGCGTGGATCGCATGCTCAGCGATGGCATTCGGCAACTGCTTGAAGGAGGGCCGGCGGAATGAAACGAAACCGGGAACTGAAAGCCTTGGCGGCCATCACTCTTGTTCTCCTTGTTAGTCTTGTCGAAGCTGAGGGCCGCGAGCCCAAGGCTGGGGTCGAGCTGTTTAACGGAAAGGACCTCGCTGGCTGGATTAATGTCAACGGCGCCGAGGAAACGTGGCGCGTGCGGGACGGCGTCCTCATTTGCACCGGATCACCACGTTGCTTTCTCCGCACAGAGAAGATGTACGAGAACTACGTGTTGGAAGTCCAGTGGCGGCACGTTTCGGCCGGAGGAAACTCTGGGATCTTCTTTCACACTGACGCCTTGCCGCAAATCGGCGCTCCTTATCCCCGAGGCATCGAAGCGCAATTGCTTGACGGTGATCATGGCAGCCTGTTCGGCATCCGCGACGCTTCGCTCGAACCACTGACGAATCCCGCGCGGAAAGGCAAAACCGCAATGGCTCGCCCGCTCGAGAATCGCTGCTTCGCCGCGGGGAAATGGAACACTTACGTTCTGACATGCCAAAGCGGGAGCATCGAACTGGCGGTTAACGGAAGCATAGTCAGCCGAGCAACTCGGACCAGTTTGGTCAAAGGCCACATCGGCTTGCAAGCTGAACACAGCGAAGTCCATTTTCGAAAGATCCGTATTCGAACTCTGCCTTCGAGCAACCCCAAGCCAGAGCAAATTGCCGAGCCGGACGAAGGCTTCCGGTCGATATTCGACGGCCTCTCGTTCAACCACTGGAATCATCGACCGGGCCATGTTGGACATTGGACGGCCCGCGATGGAGAGATCCATTACGACGGTCAGGCAGAGTCAAAAAAGCGGACGGACAAAGACCTTTGGACCGAGAAGGCGTTTGGCGACTTTGCGCTGATCGCGGATTGGCGACTTCCCGCCAAACCCGCAATGAAACAACACCCGATCGTGCTGCCCAATGGCGATTTTGTGTTCGATGACCGTGGCAAGCGGAAGACGTTCGAGCACATCGACGCGGGCGACAGCGGAATCTACTTGCGCGGCAGCTCAAAGAGTCAGCTGAATATTTGGAGTCAGAAATTGGGATCGGGAGAGATTAACGGCTACCGCACAGACCGCAAGCTTTCGGCAGCGATTCGTAAGGCGTGCATCCCCTCAACAAACGCCGACCGACCATTTGGCCAATGGAATCGATTCGTCATTTCCGTCGTCGGCGAACGCGTTTCCGTAACCTTGAACGGCGAGACCGTGATCGACAACGCCCATCTCCCCCAGATGCCTCGGCAGGGCCCGATAGGGCTGCAACACCACGGCGATCCAGTGCAGTTTCGTAATCTGTTGATCAAACGACTGACTAGGCAGCAAGACTAGGCAGCAAGACAACAAAATTGGACAACGAAACAGACTCAACTACATCCCACACCAACGTGTTCTCAGGAGACTAGATCATGACAGACTCCAGCGTGTCTCGACGTGGCTTCATCAAAACCACGGCTGCGGGAGCGGCTGTTGGCGCATCGGCGAGTCGGCTCGCAGCGCCCCTGCCAGCCCGCGCGGCGAAGGCGGCGGATCGAATTCGGATTGGCGTCATCGGCCCCGGTCGACGCGGATTCGGCACCCACGTTCGGACGCTCGCCAAGCTTCGTAAGGCGGGCGCTAACATCGACATGACCGCAGTCAATGACGTCTACACGGTGCACCGTGACCGGGCGATCGACTACATCAAGAAGGAGACTGGCGTAACCGCCAAGAAGTATGCCGACTATCGCGAGATGTTGGCTGACGATGAGATCGACGCCGTTTGCATTGCCACACCCGACCATTGGCACGCCAAACAGGCGATCGACGCGCTTGCGGCCGGCAAGCACGTCTATTGCGAAAAGCCGATGACCCATCGCATTGATGAGTCGACCGATGTCATCAAGGCGTGGAAGTCGAGCGGACTTGTGATGCAGGTTGGAGTGCAGTCGACGAGTTCGCCAGTCTGGGACATGGCGAGCGAAATGATCAACGAAGGGCGACTAGGAAAGATCGTTCAGTTTCACACTGAGTGTTTCCGCAACGGTCGAGCGGGAATGTCTCGGCACAATGTGATCACGGCCGAGATGACTCCGAAGACGGTCGATTGGCGCCGGTGGCTGGGCGTCGACGAGGGGCTGGCGCCCGAGATGGTGTTCGATCGATCGACTTTTGGGCAGTGGCGCTGCTACTGGCCGTTCAGTATGGGCATGTTTGGCGACCTGTTTGTGCACCGCGTGACAGGAATCCTCAAAGCGACCGGACTACGGAATCCCGGCCGCGTGGTTGGCGGAGGCGGGATCTTCCTGGAGTACGACGATCGCGACGTGCCGGATGTCGGTTCGTTGATCGCCGACTACCATGAAGGCGTGCAGGGAGTGGTCAGCAGCACGATGGTCGCCGAAGAGGAAAAGCTCGACCACATTATCCGCGGGCATCACGGCGCGTTGCTGTTCCACAAGCCTTGCTACTTGAATGGCGCCAAGGCGACCTTTGAATTCGTGCCGGAGCGGCCTCAAGTCACACTCGACAGCAAGCCGAAACGGGAGACCTACGAAGCCACGGTCAAGCACGACATCAACAGCATGCACTTCCTCAACTTCTTTGACGCGGTTCGCAACAACACGCCGAACTCGGTCAACAACGACCCCGTACTTGGCGGCGCCGCCGTGATGATGGTAAACCTCGCTATCCGAAGCTATCGTGAAGGCAAGGTGTTCCATGTTGATCGCGAGGGCAACGTCAGTAACGGCGACACAAGCTGGGCCGAGGGCTGGGAATCGATGTCTGAGAAAGGCGCCAAGCCGAAGCATGTTGCTGGTTGGCGAGCTGGCGACAAGGGCAGCGTGATGACTCCCTTTGACTATCAGAAACTAGCCGGTCCCTGGGCAAACGGCCAACCTCCAAAAGGCGGATAGGCGTTGAAGAACTGTGCATCATGAAATTGAATTTCTCAGCCGAACGCGTCTTGGCCGTCGTCGCCCATCCTGACGACGCCGAATTGTTGTGCGCAGGTACGCTTGCCCGAGCCAGCGCTGACGGTGCGGCCATCGGGGTCGCCGTGCTCTGTCGAGGCGAAAAGGGTCAACCCGATCCGCCTATCGAAAATCTCGGCGAGGTTCGCAGCGGTGAAATGCAAGCTGCCGCAGCCTTGCTTGGCGCGGAGTTTCTCGAGGGGTGTTTTCCGGATGGGGAACTGGTCGATTCGGCAGAAGCGAGAATGGTGGTTGTCGAGCTCTTCCGTCGTTTCCGGCCCACGATCGTGATCGCCCATGCGGCGTCCGACTACCATTCCGATCATCGGGCCGCCTCCTCATTGGCCGAATCGGCAACGTGGTTTTGCGCCTCGGCCGGGCACAAGACCGCTAGCGCTCCCCTGCTCGAACCGCCCGCCCTGTGGTGGATGGACACGATCGAGATGCTCGGTTTCCAACCTGAATTCTATCTCGACGTGTCCAGCTTCGTAGATCTCAAGCGGCAGATGTTGCGCTGCCACAAGAGCCAATTAGCTCGCGGCCAGGAAGCGGCTTTCTCACCACTTGAGCAAGTCATGACCCGCCAGTACGAAACGCGAGGCGCCCAGGCGGGCGTTCAGGCGGCCGAAGCGTTTCAGCAGGCGAAAGTCTGGAAGAGACTGCGCGCTTGGTAGGTTGGATGTTTGCCGCGATGGATGTTTAGCGCCCGACCCGGTTGAAGAACACGAACGTGCCTAGCTTGGAAGCGGTGAGGATGTCAGGCCGTCCGTCGGCATTGACGTCCTTCACGGTGATTTGAACGCCCACGCCCGAGTGGTCGTCGATCTGATGCGGCGCGAAGCGGACCGCCCCTTGGCTGGAACGAATCAGCTGAAACCAATAGAGAACGGGAGCGGCGTTGGGTTCGATGTCGCCCTTGGGGCCATGGGCCCACATGCGTTTGCCGCAAACGATGTCCTTTAGCCCATCACCATCGATATCGGCTAAGGCGAGCGCGTGAGGCTGCGAAAAGGCGACGCCGAACAGATCTTCCTCGCTGCGGTCGCCCATGATCTTGTGTTCGCGAAAAACGATCGCGCCTTGGTCGCCTGCCTGTTGCTCAAACCAAGCGAGTCCCCATCCGTGGCCGTCGAGCGCGGAGATGACATCCTGATCGCCGTCGCCGTCAACGTCGTAGGAGAACATCTGCGCGCCGCCTCGGCCCTGGGAGAACTTCTGTCGATGGAACAGCCACGTTTCCTTCTCGCTCTTCGGTTGCTCGTACCAGCCATCGTTAATGATCAGGTCTTGGCGACCATCGTTGTTGATGTCGCCGACGCCTTCGCCGTGATAGAACTGCGGCCAATCTTCTTTGTCGCCGACGGGGCGAAACTTCCATGGCTGACGAGGATCTTTCGGCGGCGGTTCGATCCAACCCCAGCGGCCGTCCCAGTGCGAAATCACTTGCCGCGACTTGTCGCCATGGATGCCAACCAAAGCTGGCGACTCGCCACGCACTCGGTCGAAGGCGAAGTGCTTCTTCCAAACCCCATCTGTTTCGCCTGGGTTCTCGTACCAGAATGCCGAGTGCTTGTGGACTCGGCCCAGCACGAGGATATCGGGCTTGCCGTCGCGGCTGAAGTCGCGAACAAAACTAAACATGCTGTTGCTTGGCGCCGGTTCGGGAGGCAGCGGGACTGGTTTGTAGAATGCATGGGCCTTGGCGAACTTAGGGCCCTCGTACCAGACTGGTCCAGCAACGACATCGACCTGGCCGTCTCCGTTGATATCGCCCGCGTCCACTCCATCGCAGTAGTAACGATCCGTCAGCCGAAGTTTCTTAAACCACACCTTTGTCTCTGGCGCTGGCGGCCGATTGTCCGCACCGTGCGCAACAGTCTGGGCGGCGATGAGCAATCCGAGGATGGCGCCTAGAGGTCGTGAGTTCATGGTTATGGTTCTTTTCAAGGCAGCGTGTTTCGGCGGCATGCATGGTATCTTACTCGTCCACGTATCGCGAACGACCAGTATCGCGAACGACCAGTATTGCGAACCGACCAGTATCGCGAACCGACTGGGCACGAAACCGAACTTGGGGGAACGACCGATGCCTTCAGAAATCAGCCTGAACCGACGTGCGATGATCGCGGGCTCGGCGAGTATGACGACGTGTCTTGCTTCGATTGGCGTCTCTCAAGCTGCGGATCCGGTCGGAAGATCGCGCCTGGGGCTCGTGACCAACTGTTGCTCGATTCGCGGGGCCTGGCTTCGAAGAGAGCAGGCGAAGATCAACCTGTCCGTGCCGCTCACGTTTCTGAAACACTGCAAACAGTTGGGTGCGGGCGGGATGCAGGCGGCGTTGGGCGCGATGGACAAGAATCGAGTTCGCGAGCTGCGTGATCTAGCCGAGCGATGGGATCTTTTCATTGATGCGATCGTCCGGCCGCCCAAGGATAAGTCGGACCTGGCTCGTTTCGAGGCGGAGATAAGAACGGCGGCGGAGGTCGGTGCGAATGCGGCTCGAACGGTCATCATGCCAGGCCGCCGGTATGAGCGATTTTCAACGATCGAGGAGTTCCAGCAATTCGCACGACGCGGTGCGAAGATGCTTGAGCTGGCCGAACCGATTGTGCGAAAATACCAATTGCCGTTGGCCGTGGAGAATCACAAGGACCACCGAATTGATGAGCGAGTAGCGCTGTTCAAGAAGATAAGCAGCCAGTTCATCGGCGCTTGTGTTGACACCGGAAACAGTTTTGCCCTGCTCGATGATCCCTACGAGACCATCGAGGCGCTGGCGCCCTATGCGTTCGCTATTCACCTCAAGGACCAAGCTTTGCGCGAGTACAAAGATGGATTCCTACTCGCAGACATCCCGCTTGGCGAGGGCAGTTTCGACCTCAAGAGAATCGTTGCCATTCTCAGGCGAGTCAAACCGGGTTGCCGTTTCGCGCTCGAGCTGATCACTCGCGATCCGCTGAAAGTTCCGTGCCTGACCGAAAGCTACTGGGCGACGATGCCGGATGTCCGCGCTCGCGACTTGGCGCGGGCCATGATGTTTGTGCGGGAGCATTCAGTTCGCGAATTGCAGCAGGTTAGCGGACTGACGCTTGAGCAGCGAGCCGAATTGGAAGATGCCAACGTCGCGGCCAGCTTACTGTACGCGCGCGAGCATCTCGGCCTGTAAGCGTTTGATCTTGCCCGAACAACGCCCGCGGAATCAGTAGGTCCTAGGAACAAACTGGGTTAGAAAACACCGCCTCCGCCAAACCCGCCTCCTCCGAATCCGCCCATCCCTCCGCCCATGCCACCGCCCTGGCCCTCGGCTGGAAGCCCTTTGTAGAGCTCTTCGAGTTCCTTGACCTGTTCGTTTTGCAGCTCCTTGGCGCCTTCCATGAGTCCTTGGAGCAGGGCGTCTTTGCCGTTGCTGGCCTTGTTAAGCTTCTTCCCTTGAGGTTGGCGTTGCTGGCCGCCAAAACTGCCGAACCCGCGACTGCCGGGCGGCCGAGCGCCAAGTTCTTCCGCGCCGCGATAGAAGGCGTAGCGAGAATCGTCGGCTCGGGCGATGACGGTGGAGCGGCCTTGAATGCTGTCGGCCACAAACACGCCTCGCAGATCCGTGTCTCCTGAGGAGAACTCTGAGTTCCATGAACCGATGATTTTCACATACACATCGCGAACGTACTTCTTGCTATCGCTTTCCCGCACCGTTGCCCGAACTCGGCCCGATTGGCGATCTTCCTGGACTTCCAACATCAGATCCGACACAAGCACGAGACCGCTGGAATGCAAGTCGTCGCCGCGGCACACGACCAAGTAGGCGCCCTGTTCTTTGAGAGCGAATTCGATCTTGGTTTGACGGTCTCGGTAATCCTTGCCATCGCCCAGCTCAATCGACTGGCGTTGCTGAGCTCGAATGCCGGCTAGGTTGATGTTGCTGATGCCGCCCAAATTGCGGCGGAGCACGCTGAACTTGAGCAGGTCGATACGATAGACCGTAACCTCACAGCCGGAAACATTGCGATGTTTGAGTTCGACCGCAGCCGGCTTGCCGGGCATGACGGTCGTCACTTCGGGCAGCTCGATTTGTTTCCGCGAAAAATAGTCGATCGCTTGTTTGGCGTCGACAAAGCGTTCCTTGACTCGCTCGTATTCGCGAATTGCTTCTCGCGGCTCGCCCAGGCTGTGATGGATTTGGCCGAGGATGTAGATGGCTCGCCATTTGTTGCGGCTATCCGAGCGGGTACCGGTCTCAGGATCAACCGTCTCGCTGCGGCTGACTTTCTCACACATCTCCAAGGCAGCCTTGTGGTCGCCCTCAGCGAATTGGCAGAACCCAATCACATACCAATAACTGTCCAGGTACTCGCTCTTTGGGTAGCGTTTGGCGAACCGCTCGCAAGCGGCGATTGCGGCTGGGTAGGCGTCCAACCCCAACAGTCCGTTGGCGAAGGAGAAGGCAGCTTTGTCGGCCGCCGGATCGTCCGGGTGATGGGTGAGAAACTGGTTGAGTCGATCGAGCGATTGCTCGACGAGATCAATTCGTTTGACGCCTTCGAGCTTGAGTTTCTCGTCCTCGGCGGCGTTTGGCGCTTTGGCGTAGATTCGCTGGGCCAGCGCGTAGGAGGCTGCGGCTGTGTAGGGCTCGGGCGGGTAATCGCGAAGCAAACCGGACATGAACTCGACGCTGCGAGAGAAGTCCCCCTGCCCTTCCAGCGAACCGGCCACAAAGCTCTCCCGCATGAAGCTCTTCTCGACCGTCGCGCGAAACACCAGGTAGCTCCGCTCGAACTCTTGAATCGCGTCATAGGCAGCCGCGATCTTGAGGTAGTCCTCAAACGGGATCGGCAAGTTTGGGTACTTCTCAATAATGATCTCAAAGTACTTGACGACATCATCGGCCGGACCGGTCTCGAGGTGGATGTCCAGGAGCATTTTCACGGTGTCGCGATAGACGGCCGTCTTCAGGTCCCAATTGTCCACGAGATCCGTCAACTGGTCGCGAGCATATTCGAATTCACCCTTGGCGAACTGCCGTTTACCGAGTGCGAGTAGTTCGTCCGGCGAGAGCCGATAGACGTCTGGGTTCGGCTTGCCCTTGGCCAGCACGCTGAGCTTTGCGGGTTTGGCGACCGCGAATTCGTCAAGACGGTAGGCGTTGCGCGCGATCGTGGGAGGTGCGCGAAAGTCGCCGACAAGATTTCCATGCACTTCAAATCGTATCGTTTGGGGCGCCGCGTCCCCAATGAAGAAGGTGATTTCACCGGGAGACATTATGTACCGCTCAAAGCTGCCGCTGATGGAGTTTTCAACGATCTTTGTCCCGGCGGGCAGCGGTTCGGTCACGACCAGGTACTCTCGTCGGTTCGGCTCGCCGCCCGTGTTTTTGGGGCGTTCCACCTGTATCTCAACCACACCGCGTTGGCCGTGGGGCAGGTTGTTCAGCGAGTTCCGGAAACGTTTGACGGCTCCCGCCACAGCGCGGAATCCTCGCGGGACGACCTCGCCGTCGAGTTCTCGTTGTGCCGGCTCATAGTAGCGGTTGACGATCCAGTTCTTTGTCGTGCTCTTGATCTTGTTGCTGGCGATGTGACCGCCAAGAACGCATTGGTAAGTGAAACGGCCTCGCCCCGTCAACTCAAAGCGAACGCGCTGTTCGCCGTCGCCTAACAACCCTGGCGGCACGTCGATAACTTGCGTGCCGAGACTCTCGCGAACGTCGAGCACTTTGGCTTCTTGCTCGTTGACGACGATCTTCAATTGATATCGTTCACGTTTCAATTCGGTTCCGCCATACCAGCGGCTGAGCGCGAGCACGGCGGGGCCAGTCGCTTTGAGGGGCGACCAACGATAGCCTGTGCGATGACTCATCAACCAATCGACTTGCTTGGGCAGCGCATCGTCCTCTTCGATCGACTCCAGGCCAAGGGCGAACAGCGCCCGAAGCTCAACTTGAGATCCGCCGGACGGCAGCTGCTTCGCGTCGAGCGAGTCCAGGTCCGTCTTCTTGAGCAACGCCAGCAGTTCCTTAGCGGTCTGTTTGCGGTCCATCGCAGCGCAGGCGAGGCTCAGGTAAGCCAACCCAGATGAACCGAGACTCTGCCGATTGCGGAAGAGCTGATTGACCAAAGGAAAATCACCTTCGCCCGCTTCGGCTAATGCATGCAACAGGACCGCTTTGGTTTCGTAGTCGGTCACCGCAGTCTGGCTCAGACGCAGCTCTAGAAGACCAGTCGCAGCCGACATGAGTTGGTTGCCCGGATTGTAGCCGGCTTGTTTGGCGAGATTAAGCGTCCAAACGACGCGGGCTGTGGCGAAGGCGTCACTGCCTTCACTAAACGTCCAGACGTTCCGAGTTGTGGCGAAGGCGTCACTGGCGACCTTGCGATTCGCCCAACTCCATCCGCCATCCTTGTTTTGAGAAACGGCCAACGCAGTCAACGCCGAACGAATCTTGGCGTCGAGCGAGGCGATTCTCGGATCGTCGTTGTCCGTCGTCTTCTTGGCCCACTCGCGCAGTGCGAGCGACGCCATCAGTTCGCTTGTCAGCTCATCGAGGGGCGAGGCAACTCGAGCGGACTGAGTTTGGCACCAAGTGGGAGGCGCGAGCACCGAGTCCATCAGGCTTTGCTTGACGGTCGGCCCAACAATGATCTGAAGCCGCGGCTCCGAGAGCGGCGCTGCAGGCAGCGGGGCAACTGTCGCGCTAGTGTCTCCCGTTGCCGATCCGCTTGCGATCGAGAACGCCGCAGAACCGTCGACCAAAATCGGCGCACTGCGGCGGAGATCATCTCGTCGCTCGCCCGAAATGACGGACATTTCGAATGTGGCCACGGCGCCAGGCTCGCCCAGCCGCGAATTGCGGCCCGCGGGCAACTCGAAAGCGTGTTCAAACTGCAGTTCTTTCACGCCCGTTTCGGTGACTTCGATCTTGCGCCGCAATGTGGTTGTCTTCTCGCCTATCGTGATCCGCAACTCAACATCGATTTGCCCCTTTTCGATCACGTGGTTATGCACCGACGCGACGAGTTTGGCCTTGTCGCCGGCATAGAAGGCGCTGGGGAGAGTTAGATGGCCAAAGAGATCTTCCCTGACTTGCAGGTCGACTTCGCCGCCGCCGGTGAGCGTCTCCTTGGACACGCCCAGTGCGCTGAATCTCCATTTGGTCGAACGCCGCGGCAGGCGAATCTCGACCGTCGCTTGACCCTTGGCGTCCGTGACGATTGACGGATTCCAATAACCCGTTTCGTGGTCGCGGAGACCGTCCATCAGTCGCACGTCTTGTTTGGCCAGTGTTCGCCGCAGCGTCTCCAACGCGGCTTGCCGAGTGCGATGGTCGGTGAGTTCGCCGCTCAATTCGCGGTAGCTCCAGACTCCATCGTCCCCGAGAATCGCAACATCGAGCGTCGTCTCGCGGCCGATTTTCGGGTCGATCTGCGCGGCCTGTTTTCCTTGTGCCTTCAGCGCAGGACGCTTGCCCGCAGAAATCGTTTGTTCGCCGTTACCCAGGCTCTGGCTTTGCGAAACGACGAGGCTCAGGTTGACTGGCGGGGTATTATCGAGCTTCAAGGCCGGAAGCGCTACTGTGACTGAGGCCGGTTGGTCCCCGGTATTTGCTAAACCACCGTCCTCGCCTCCGAAAGGATCGCTTCCGGAAGGGCTGCCGCCCGATGGGCCGCGTCCGAACGCCCCGCCTCCGAATCCAGCCCATCCGCCGAATCGTCCGCCCTGCCGCATCGCGCCGATCCTGACTTGTTCGGCGTTAAGCAGTTTTTCGCGATCAGTTTCGGCCAACAGCATCGCGTCGATGGGGGCAGTTTTCGGCCGATAGGCAAAGTTGATGCTAGAGAGTGTAGCAAGGGCAAGAGTGCGATCGCCGCCTCGGAAGAAGTTCGTGATTGGCGTTGCCAGGGGCTTCCAGCGGTCGCCGAGCGAGCTTTCCACCATGGCGAGTCCGACTTCGGCCGCGACTGGCGCGCCGCTGCGATCGGTGGTGTTGATCTTGACTCGCAGCGATTCGCCTGGCTTGGCGGCCGCCAACTGCGGCAAGTCGATGCGGACCTGCAGATCGCGCTGAACTTGAAACTGGCTGGCGACGTGGTGAAAACGCGTAAACGGCTTCTTGGTCGGTTCTTTCGGACCGTTCGTCATCACCGCAACGCCCAGCTGAAAGTTGGGGGCGAGTTTGGCAGTGATGGGCAACTGCAATTTGTTCGAACCGGTCTTCAGCCGGATCAGCCGGTAGTCCAGAATCTCGGCGCCTTCGAAAGTCATCAGTGCGAGGGCGGGCTTCTCGCGCCAATGCAGGTTCACTCGTACCTGTTCGCCGACATGCGCCGTGTGTTGGTCGGCCAGAATTCTCAGCCGATTCAAGTCGTCGTCCGCAGAGATCTCCACGTTCGCGGCGGCGCTAACCAGGTTGCCGAAACGATCTTTGCCATCGAACCGCAAGACGTAGTGGGCACCCTCGTCGAGCTTCAATGTTTTGTGGGCCAGACCTTTCTCGTCGGTCTTGAGATCGTAGGCTTTGACGAGTCGTTCGCCGTCCTGAACGCCGATAGGCGCCTGCATCACCGACAGCGTCAGTTCCTTGGAAACCGGCTGACCGGCTGGGTCCACGGCGCGAACGGTCACATCAAACGTCTCACCCGCCAAGAACTCAGAGCGTACGGTGGACGCTGAAAGCGTGTAGCCGCGAGGGGCGAGGTAGAAAGCGCGCGCCGCTTGTAGACCGAGTTCAGGCAGTTCGGCCTCGATGGTGACAATCTGCGAATCGGGGCTGCCGACGCGAGGCTGTTGATCAAGCGTCTCAACACGAAAAGCAACGCGGCCGTGTTGATCGCATGTCACGGTTTGGATCGGCCCGCCAGCGGCGCGATAGCGAATTGTGCGACCCGCCAGAGGCGATCCATAGCGATAGGCTGCTTGAATCGTTCCCTCGATGACCTCGCCGAGAAAGTAGATCGAGCGTTTGGCGTCGATCGTCAGCTCGACCTCTGGCGTGACGAACTCACGCACGCGAAACGCGCCCAAATACTTCGCCTTGTTGGCGTCTGATATCTGAACGTTGTAGTCGCCCTGCCGGCTGTCCGTCGGCAATTGGAAATTGAAATGGAACGCGCCGAAATCGTTGAGCTCCACTTCTCGGTAGACGAGCCGTCGATTGCGCCCGTCGAAAACACTGGCCTTGTACGTCTTGCCCTTGACCGTCTGATAGGCGTCGCCTTTGACGGAGCGAATGACACCGCGAACGTGGACGACTTGTCCCGGTCGATACGTCGGCCGTTCAGTATAGATATAGCCCTTGTTCGAAAGACCCGAGACAACGCCAACGCCCTGTAGGGAAGCCATATTGGATGCAATGTGCCTTCCGGATATGGCAAAGATGCGAACATTGTTGGCGTCGTGGAGACGTTTGTCGTTCGTTCGAAACACTCCGTCCTCGCCGGTCTCACCCTCGGCAAAAACCTTGTTTCCATCACTCAGCAGAACTCGGGCGCCGGGCCAAGCCTCTCCGGTTCTCATGTTCTCGGCAAAGACGAATACTTCGTTCCGCGAAAGCTTGACGATAATATCGAGGTCGCTTTGCACGACCAACGACGTGGCTTCAAGCGTCTTGCTGCTCACGGTGACCGCCATCACTCCGGCTGTGGGGACCGGGCCTTCGGGTGGAGCAGTTAGAGGCGTCTCGATGGCGCTCTTGAGTTCGGCGAACTCACGGTAATCGGGCGTCTTGAAGTCAAACGCCCGATCGGGATCAATCAAGGCGATGTCGAGTCGTTCGATGGCGCTGGCGAGGTGGGTTTTGCGGAAGTACGTCTCCAGGTCCAACGAGTAGACTCGAACCTTCACCTGCTCGATGTTGCGCGATGCGATCGCTAACCGTGGCGTTTCGTCCGACCGAAACACCCGATCTGTTTCCACAATCAGGCTCTTCGACGTCATCCGCTCGATCGCAGTATTCGCATCTGAGACATGCGGACCCCAGTCCAACTTCTTGTACTCGGCGAGCGCCTCGCTGAGCGTCGCACCTTCCTGCTCAAGCGTTCGCGCAATCATCAACTGCGCCTTGGAGGCTTGGTCCGACTGAGGGTGCTTGGCGACAAGACGCCGCCAATCGCTGATAGCCGCTTCCCACTGCTTCGAGGCGAAGTGCATTTCGCCAAATCGAAACATCAGGTCGATGTTGCGAGCGTCGAGCGGGTGTTGGGCGATGAAGGCGGTCCACAGTTGGCGAGCTTCCGCGTACTGTTCCTTGGCGTAATGGGCCTGGGCTCGAAGAAACTTGGCGTCAATGATCTCACGTTGCGCCTCATTCCATAGTTGATGCGTGGGATGCTTTGTCAGAAAGGTCTCCCAGGCCTTGGCTGCGGCTTCGAACCGGCCCTGCATCTTGTAGGCATGGCCGAGCAAGTATCGAGCGGTCGCGGCGTCCTCCCGTTGTTCAAACTTGGGATCGGAGAGGAACAACAGGAAACGCTTTACGGCGTCGTCATATCGTCCGGAATTCTGGTAGCTCTGCGCGATTCGCAAATGGGCTGTGCTGATTTTCTCGTGCTCAGGAAAACGTTCGATGAACTCTTCCAAAGAGCGAATGCCCACGCTCATGTCGTCTGGGCTGGGCGGAGTTGGGATCCCGAAAGTGAGCGACATCTTAAACGCCGCTTCGGCTGTGCGCGTCGATTTGCCTTCCGCGTCCGCCGCCAGTAGTTTCCGCCATGCCAGCCTCGCTGCGACAGGTTCGCCAGCCGCCAACAGCGAATCACCCAGTTGGTACTGTGCTTCAAGCGTTTCCGCGCTCTGCTTGTGCTCGTTGAGAAACTGGGCGTAGCGATCCGCCGCGTTCGCGTGCTTGCCGGACAGTTGACGGCACCTTGCCATCCGCAACTCGATTTCAATTTGATCTTCGCCCTTTGGAGCGACCGCCAAGGCCTTCCGGTAAAAGTCAAAGGCCTGATCGTAGTTGGGTTTCTCTTGTGATTCCTCTGAGGGTTTGAAGAAGGCGTCAGCATACCCCCGATAGATCGCCGCGATCCCCTGCTTGCGTTCGTCCGAAAGCAAGAAGTTCGCTTCATCTCGATAGATCAGTTCAGCTGGCTGAAAATCGCCCTTGCGAGCGCTGGCGATCCCCTTAGCGAATCGCGCCTTCCGCGCCCATTCGCTTTTCGGATGAAGTTTTTCCAACTCGTCGAAAGCCGCGATCGCCTCGTCGTAAAGCCCTTGAAAATGCAGCGCGCGTCCCCGCAGATAACGCAAGTAATCGGGCGACTCGGGCTTGTTTTGCAACGCTTTGTCAATGGCGCCGACCGCCTTCTGATAGTCGCGATCCTGCATCCACTGTGAAACTTCCGTTGGCGTCGCCGGCTGATTTTGCCCACGGGCTGCCGTAGCGATCCCGATTGCGCAGAGGAGGTGAATGAACACAAACGTAGCGCAACGAGCGGTTGATTTCGTAGCCACCGTCGGACTCCCTTGGGTTAAGCGAGTTCGGAACATAGAGCGAACCCAATCTGGTAACAGATTTCGACGAGCGAAGGAGAAATGCGGCGCTGAATCATCGAACGCCGAGCTGTGACGCGGCATGTCGGAGCAGCGCGGTTGCCGTCTCAAATAGTAGAACAATTTGAGTTCACTCTTCAGGAGCCCCCTGAACCACACATATTAGCCGCCGTAAGCGTCGTGCACAAGCAAAACCTGATGGGCCCAGGTTTCGCCGGAAACGTGTGTCGGCCTTGGTGTTCGGCTACGATAGAGCAATTCGTTGATCGAACTCCAATTGAGGCGCCCGATGATGATCCGCTCCCTAGTGATGCTACTTGGCGTCGTTGTTCTGCCATCAGCTCTGTCGGCATCGGTTGCCTTCGCCGACCAGGCCAAGCCAAACGTGCTGTTCCTTGCAGTTGATGACCTGAACGACTGGATCGGATGTCTCGATGGCCATCCCCAAGGTCTCTCGCCTCACATTGACCAGCTGGCAGGTCGAGGCGTCTTGTTTCATCGGTCCTATTGCGCCGCGCCGGCGTGCAATCCTTCTCGAGCTGCGTTGCTTACGGGCATTCGTCCGTGGAATTCCGGAGTCTATCTGAATCCGCAACCTTGGCGACCGGCGATGAAGGAGGCTGTCACCTTGCCCCAGCTGTTTCGACGCAACGGTTATCACGTGGTCGGAGGCGGGAAGATCTTCCATGGTCGCTATCCGGATGACGCTTCCTGGGATTACTACTTCAAGAAAAAAGCAGACCCAAAACCAACTGCGGAAGTTCGAAAGGACCGACATAGCAGGGCGGGTGGAATCGTCTGGGGCGCGTTGGACGTGGCCGACAGCGAGATGAATGACTATCAGGTGGCGACTTGGGCCGCCAAGTTCCTCGCACAGAAACATGACAAACCGTTCTTCTTGGCTTGCGGCATTTTTCGTCCGCACATGCCTTGGCAGGTGCCTCGCAAGTACTACGACATGTTTCCACTCGACAAGATACAACTTCCCAAGACCCTCAGCGATGATCTGTCCGACATCCCGACAGCAGGCAAGCGAATGGCGAGACCTGAGGGCGATCATGCGAAGATCTTGAATACGGACAACTGGAAGCACGCCGTTCAGGCTTACCTGGCCAGCATCGCATTTGCCGACTCACAAATCGGCCGAGTGATCAAAGCGCTCGACGACAGTGAATACGCACAAAACACGATCATTGTCCTTTGGGGCGATCACGGCTGGCACTTGGGAGAGAAGCAACATTGGCGAAAGTTCTCCCTCTGGGAAGAAGCGGCACGCGCGCCGCTGATGATCGTTGCACCGGGCCTGACCAAAGCCAATTCGCACTGCCACCGCACCGTCGACTTCATGGACCTCTACCCGACCTTGGCGGATATTTGCAAATTGCCCGTGGGCGAGCATCTCGACGGCCGCTCGATGCGAAGTCTGCTCAGCAACCCAATGGCCCCGTGGGATCGTCCGGCCATCACAACCCACGGTCGCGATAACCACGCAGTCCGCAGTGAACGCTTTCGCTACATTCGCTATCAAGACGGGTCCGAAGAACTTTACGATCACGAAAAAGACGCGATGGAATGGAACAATCTGGCTGACGATCCACAGTTTGCAGACGCCAAAGCCAAACTCGCCAAATGGCTACCCAAACACAGCGCTGAGAACGCACCCTTTGATCAGTCGAAACGACCTAAACCGCGAAAGTGAACTGAAGATCGAGAATACGAGAAAGTCGTGGCCCGGCATCACGCGGATAGCGATTTCAAGCCTGATCTGAGACCGAGAATCGCTCACCGGGCAATGTGATGGCCGTGATCCACAGACCGAACTTCTCGCCCACACGAACGGCCTCGCCTTCGGCCAATTGGTGGGTGCCAATCTCAAGCGTCAACGGCTGTTCGTGCGATTTCTTGAACTCGATGATGGAGCCTGGTGCGAGTTCGCCCAGTTCGCCCACGGTCATTTTTCTCGCGGCGAGAACGACTCGGACAGGCACCGGGATTTTTAGGATGCTGCGTGCAAATATGGGGAGCTGCACGATACCATCCGAGAGATCGTTGAATTGAATCCGACGCGAAGCCTCGCTATCAGAAGGCTGCTGATCAGGCTCGGGCGCCAGGCCCGCTTCGCCGGATTGACTCGCCGTCGCATCGGCCGCCTCGCTCGGTTCCGCTGCCGCACTCAAGTCAACGATGTGCTGCGACGCCCAAATCAGCAGCAGTTCGCCTTCGCCGGCTTCACTCTGAATCGAAACGCGGATCAGTTGGGCCGACTTGACGAATTCGATCTTCTCCAGTGGATCTGCAGAAGTCAGGTAATCGAACCGCTGATCGGCAGCAAAGAAGTCCTCGGGGATGGTCGAGAAGAAAAACTCCTGGGCGAGGGACCCGAGTTTGCTTTGCTGAGTATCATCCGGGGTGGAACACCAGTCGGGCGCGATCCCGGCGCTAGCAGGCAGGACAGCCACCGCGCAGCCGCTCTCCAGATCGCCTTGAATAACCAGCATTGGGCCGTCGAGTCCGAGCGCGGACGTCCCGGAGAACGGTTCGACAATGTCGGCTGAGGCGACTTGGAATTGCCCGTCAAAAGTGCGATTCAGTACGTCTGCAATTCCCTCGACGCCCGCTTTGACTGCAGAAAGAACCTGCTCGGGATCAACAGCCTTGAATTCCGTCATGATTGCCGATACCGAGAATTGCTATTCAATGCTAGCATTGCGTCCTGATGCGACCGTGTTTCTGTTATCGGCCTCACAACCGTCAAAACTTTCCCAATTTGTGAACTCGAACCGATGTCCACAACGCTTGAGCGGCCCAAGTTTGATCTGCCCCCTTACCAGTCCTTGGAGAATGGAGCATTGGCGCGTCGAATTGACGCGGTTCGGCGTGAAATGGGCGATCGGCTGCTGATTCTGGGCCATCATTATCAACAGGATCAGGTCATCAAGCATGCCGATTTGCGCGGGGACAGTTATCAGCTGAGCCAGATGGCTGCGAGTAGCCGCGATTGTCATTGGATTGTTTTTTGTGGCGTGCACTTCATGGCCGAGACGGCGGACATACTCGCCAACCGGCAAGAGAGACTGGCCGAGCGTGATGGTCGCCGAGTGGGCGTGGTCTTGCCGGACCTGTCGGCCGGTTGTTCGATGGCGGACATGGCTGCGATCGAGCAGGTGGAGGCAGCTTGGGCGGATCTCGGAGAGTTGATCGACACAGACGAGATAACGCCGGTCACGTATATCAATTCAGCGGCAAGCCTAAAAGCGTTTTGTGGAAGGCATGGCGGCATCGTTTGCACATCGAGCAATGCAGCCGCGGTGCTCGAATGGGCGTTCCAGCGAAGGCGTCGCGTTCTCTTCTTTCCGGACCAACATCTCGGCCGCAACACGGCGCTAGCAATGGGAATCGGCAACGAACAGATGCCGGTTTGGAACCCCTACGACGATGAACTCGGCGGAAACACCGAGGAGGCGATCCAGGATAGTCGCGTGATTCTATGGCGAGGGCATTGCAGCGTTCATCAAATGTTCCAAGCGGGGCACGTTGAGCAGTATCGCGAACAATATCCGGGCATCAAGATCCTCGTGCATCCCGAGTGTCCACAAGAGGTCAACGACTTGGCCGACGTATCGGGATCGACTGGGAAGATCATCGAGACCGTCAAGAACTCGCCGGCGGGAACTCAGTGGGCAATTGGCACGGAGCTGCATCTTGTCAATCGACTTAAGGAAGAACACCCCGAGCAACAGATACACTTCCTTTCTCCCGTCGTCTGCATGTGCGCCACGATGTACCGCATCGACTTGTCCCACCTTTGCTGGAGTCTTGAGAACTTGGCCGCTGGGACGCCAGTCAATCGGATTGAAGTTGACGATGAGACGGCAAGTTGGTCAATCACGGCGCTCGAGCGAATGCTTCAAGTCAAGTAGCTGACGAAACGCTCGATGGAAACAAATCTTCCGGAGCGGACGAGTTGGACCATGGCGTTGGCGTTGGTAGCGGCGAGCGCCGACGTCAAGTCGCTCCAAATGGATGACGGGCAGTGGCCCTTGAGTTCGACATATTGAAGCTGTTTTCCGCTGTCGTACAAACAACCGTCGAGGCGCCAATGTTCTCTCCCGCTGGGATCGAGACCCATCCAGAGAAAGGCGCCGTCAGGTTCGATGAAGAGCCTGGGCAATCGCGCCAAGTTGGCATAAGCCTCGTCAAAAGTGAGGGGAAGCGGCAATGCGTTGCCATCGGCTGTCGGCAGCAAATCGCCCGTCGGAGACGCGACAACCGACGCCGCGACTCTGCCTTGCAGGACGATGTGAAATTCAGTCTGATCTTGCGGCATGACGATCGCAGCTCATGGTATGGCTAGCCAAGGTTGGACTTGCGCCTCAGTGCTGCCAACGTCAGCAAGGAGCAAAAAAAGCGTTACTCAATGAGAAGCGTGGATTTTCTTGCAAATCTTGGCACTGCTCTATGATTGTTATCTCAGCTTGGATTATGGTGGCCGGACGCCGATGCCCGCAACCGGTCGCAATCGCGAGCGATAAGAACCACCGATGGCCTACCTTTACTTTGATGCTTTGCCTCCGCGAACGACCAAGTCGACGATCTTGCGTCTGTTGGTTCAAGTGGGCCGTTTGGATCGCTCATCGATTGGTGTTGTCAAAATCGAGGGTCGAAGCGCCACGGCCGAGGTTCCCGAGCGGTCGCTCAAGCGTCTAGCGGCGAGGTTGGATGGCGTCACGCTGGCCGACCGCCACATTCGGTGTTGGGCGGAGGCGGTGCGGCGGACTGGGGAGGAAGAGTCGCTTTTTCAACGATTCACGCGTCTGCTGGAGATGGAGGCGAAGGCCGAGTCGCAGCGAACCCTTGAAGCGATGTCGACCATGTCGCTCAAGCAGGCTCAACGGACCGGGCGCAGTCTGCACGGTCTGGTGATTCGCGATCGAACGGCTGGGTTGGGAGGGCGAGTTCTCTTGACCATGGGCCCTCGCAACCCGGAGTCGCAACTTCCCTGGACTCGACTCGATGCCGGCTCGCCGGTGTTGCTTCGTTCCCACGACGGGGGCGAAGGATTGCGAGGCGTCGTTAGCCGGCGAACTCCAAGCGAAATCGAAGCTGCCTTTGAACGCTGGCCAGCAGACGACCAAGACGGGCCGTTCCGACTGGATGTCGCCAGCGACGAGATTTCCCGACAGCGCCAACGTCGAGCGCTGGAGCGAGCCGAGAGTTTGGAGGGCGAACCGTTCGCAACCTTCCGCCGCGTGTTGTTGGGCCAAGAAAAACCTTCGTATCAAGCCGATCTGCCGAAAAAGATTGGCCTCAAGGCGACATTAGGAGCGGACAGAGCCGACACACCAGCTGACCGGCAGCTCAACGAATCCCAATTGGAAGCAGTGCAATTCGCTCTTTCCGCCGAGCAACTGGCGATCATTCACGGCCCACCCGGAACGGGGAAGACGACGACTGTCGTAGAACTCATCCGGCAAGTGGTCGCGGGCGAGGAGAAAGTCCTGGCCTGCGCGCCCAGCAATATGGCCGTCGACAACCTGTTGGAGCGGTTGATCGCAATCGGCGTCAACGCGATCCGCTTAGGCCACCCAGCTCGCGTTCTTCCTCAAGTTCGCGAACGCACGCTCGATCTCATGGTTCAATCACATCCCGATTTGCAGATCGTCAAGAAGCTGATGCAGAAAGCTCGGGCTCTGTATGACAAAGCGGATCGGTATACGCGGGCCCGACCGGCGCCGGGAAGTAAGCGGCAGATGCGCGATGAGGCCAAACAAATGATCGGCGATGCGAAACGACTTGAAGGGCAAGTCGTTCGCTCTATCCTCGATGGTTGCGATGTGCTTTGCGCCACCAACACTTCGCTCGACAGCCAATTGCTCGGTCAGCGGCGGTTTGATCTAGCCATCATCGACGAGGCTTGCCAATCTGTCGAACCCGGCTGCTGGATTCCGATTCTTCGGGCGGACCGACTTGTGTTGGCTGGAGATCATTGTCAGCTGCCGCCAACGGTGATTTCGCGCGATGCCGTGAAAGAGGGCTTTGATGTCAGCATGCTCGAACGGCTCGTCAGTCAATTCGGGACAACATCGACACGCCGCCTGACGGTGCAGTACCGAATGCACGACCAGATCATGTCCTTCTCATCCGACCAATTCTATGATGGCGCGTTGAGCGGCGATGATTCTGTGAGACGCCACGAGTTGTGCGATCTTGAGGACGTCCAGCGAGACGAATGGACAAACGGCGCTTTGCACTTTATCGACACGGCTGGGTCGGGAGCGGATGAAGAGGAGGAGGAGGACGGAGCGAGTCGGCGAAACCTCCGCGAGGCGGAACTTGTCGAGATCATTGCAAACAGTTTGATTGCCGCCGGACTGCCCGCCAGCGACATCGCCGTCATCGCGCCCTATTCCGCTCAGGTGCGCTTGCTGCGCGAACGAATGCAGTCGCATGAATCGCTTGAGATCGACAGCGTCGACGGTTTTCAAGGCCGCGAAAAGGAAGCCGTGATCGTGTCGCTCGTCCGATCCAATTCAGAATCCCAAATCGGATTTCTCAGCGACACAAGACGCATGAACGTTGCCTGGACTCGAGCTAAACGCAAGCTGTTCGTGATTGGCGACAGCGCCACCATCGGCGGACATCCTTTCTACGCTGCGATGCTGGAGCACTTTGAAAGGGCCGACGCGTACCACACCATTTGGGAATACGATTACTGAGCTTTACACCCATAAAAAAAGCCCGACCTTCGCGACGCGAAGACCGGGCTCGAGTGTGGTTTTATTCAAGAGATTAGGGAAACAAACTGACTCGCATGAGAAGCCCGCCGAGGACTCCTCACTGGAACCCTTTCGGTGGATCTTGCATGTCAGCCTCCTCATGATGTTTGAGTTTGGATGGTTGTCCCTCAACTACACGCTTTTTATCAAAGTGGCGTCCACGCCTGCAAGCGGTTTTTCTCAAAAATGAAGATCGCCTGCTAAAACCTGCTGTTTCTTGTTCCGATTGCGAGGGTCAGGCAAACCTCACGGGCCCCCAGCCGACCTCGCCGAATCGTATTCCGGCTGATATGATCCTCCCTTCGTTGCTTGCCTGCACGCTGCAGAGAACCACAAGACTTGCACGGTTACGTTTCTTGAGGAAATGATGGTGGTGCTCCGAGAGTTATGACGACTGACCGTTCCAATGTCTTGAAGCCCAGCTTGGACCCCATCACTTCGCGCATCCCGTTCTTCTATGGATGGGTGATGCTGCCAATCGCAACGTTGGCCATGGTCGCCACATCGCCGGGCCAGACCTACGGCATTTCGGCGTTCAACGAGTCGATCGTAAGCTCGCTCGAGATCTCGCAGACTCATTTTGCCACGGCCTACATGTTTGGCACTTTGATCGCCTGCTTGCCGCAGACGTTGTTTGGAGCCTGGATCGACCGGCGAGGCAATCGTTTGGCGATGGGCGGCGCGGCGGCGCTATTGGGCGCGGCATGTTTCATCACCTCGATGTCGGGACCCTACACGATTTTTTTGTCCTTCGTATTGTTGAGAATGTTTGGACAGGGCCTCCTGGCGTTGACGGCGAGCAACACGTTGGGGATGTGGTTCGATCGACGCCTGGGCGCCGCGTCGGCGCTGATGTGCGCGGGAGGAGCAATGGGAGTTGCTGTTGTTCCCACGATCAGCCTAATGCTGATTGATCGAGTCGGTTGGCGATGGGCCTATTGCTTGCTGGGCGTAGCCGTGTGGCTGGCTGTCTTGCCCCTAGTCGCGTTGCTCTATCGCAACCGACCAGAAGATATCGGGCAACGGCCCGATGGCGATTCAGCTCCCCAGTCCAAGCCTCTTGAACGGCGAGAGTATTCGCTGGGCGAGGCCATGCGGACCCGAGCCTACTGGGTGTTGCTGGGCATGTCGGTGCTCTGGTCCATGGTCGGGACGGCAATCATGTTTCACATCCAGCCTCTACTCACGCAGCATGGCCTGGAACGGCTTGAGCAGGCCAACTTCTACACGGTGTTCGCGATCAGCTTGGGTGGCATGCAGTTCTTGGGCGGCATGTTGGCGGATCGCATTCGAATCAACTGGCTGTTCGTCATCTCCATGCTCACAACGACGACGTCGATCGTCTGGCTAGTGTTTGTCCATGACTCGACGAGCGCGGTCGTGTTCGCGCTTCTGTTTGGCAGCGGCCAGGGCTTGTTCTTCGTGCTTGGCCAGACCGCTTGGCCTCGATTCTATGGCCGAGTGCACTTGGGCCGAATTCGCGGTTCGATGTGGACGGCTGCCGTGGCGTCCAGCAGCGCCGGGCCTTTAGTCTCCGCTTTGACCGTCGATTACTTGGGTGGCTACGACGCGTCACTTTGGCTGTTTGCAGGGCTTTTTTCCGTCGCCTCGCTGGCCGCCATCCTGGCAACTCCGCCGTCCGACCGCTGAACCGCACTGGCATTGGGAATCGAGGAGTTGCGGGAAAAGACGAAAAGACCCCGTGGGGCGACGTGACAAACGGCCACAGTCCCCTATTCTATTGAACCCGCTTAAGGCTATTTTTCTATCGGACACCCAGTCCTCGCATTCCAGTCCTCGCATTCTAACCTCAACGATGCCTAATATTAGCGAGTCGGCTCTGCAGCCATTTGTAAATCCTGACGCGAGGGGAGTAGGCGTCTGCTGAGCGTCCGCGGATTCCTCAAAACAGTTACAATGCAGCAGACCTACAACCCTCGTGATTGACAGAGCAGCTACCTGTAAGGCGAAACCAGTGGATTCCATTCGCGTGCTGATTGCGACGAGCGAAGTCGCCCCGTTTGCAAAAACAGGCGGACTCGCCGACGTCTGCGGCGCTCTCCCAGCTGCATTGAAGCGCGAGGGCGTTGAGCCGATTGTGATGATGCCGGCGTATCGATCGGCGTTGAAGTCCGGCCTGCCGATGGAGCCGACCGGCGTCAAATTCGATATTCCCATCGCTGGAAAGGTCGCCAGCGGCGAGCTCATTCGCAGCGAATTGCCGGACGGGACTACCGTCTACTTGGTCCGCCAAGACGACTACTTCGACCGGCCAGAACTCTATCGGGAGAACGATGACGACTACCCCGATAACTGCGAACGCTTTGTGTTCTTTTGTCGAGCCGTACTGGAGTCGTTGCGGCTGCTTGAGTTCCAAGCTGACTTGATCCACTGTAACGACTGGCCAACCGGGCTCATTCCAGCATTCCTGAGGTTAGAGTACGAACAGGCTCAAGGTTATCAAGACCTGGCCTCGATCATGACCATCCACAACATGGCGTATCAAGGCGTTTTTTGGCATTGGGACATGCTGCTCACCGGTCTGGATTGGAAGCACTTTAATTACCATGAGCTCGAGTTTTGGGGAAACATCAATTTGCTTAAGGCTGGACTCGTCTTTGCCGATGCGCTGACCACTGTCAGTCCAAAGTACGCCGAGGAGATTCAATGCGAGCCTTTTGGTTGTGGACTAGAAGGGCTATTGCAGGCACGATCGGACGACCTTTCGGGAATCATCAACGGAGTCGACTACGACGTCTGGAACCCGAAGATTGACTCGTTCCTGCCGGCACAGTTCGATCAGTCGAATTGGCGTAGCGGTAAAGCCAAATGCAAGGCGAAACTTCAAAACGAACTCGGTCTCCCGGTGGATCCGGCGGTTCCGCTCATCGGTTTGGTAGGGCGACTGGCTGATCAGAAAGGCTGGGACCTCGTCGCCGACGTGATGCAGCAATGGCTGCCGTCCGAATCGGCCCAATGGGCTATCCTTGGTTCCGGCGACGCGTCCTACCACGAATTGCTTTCCCAGCTTGCCTCCGATTGGCCTCAGAAGGTGGGTTGTAAACTGGCATTCTCCAACGAGTTGGCCCACCGGATCGAGGCTGGCTGCGATATGTTCCTAATGCCCAGTCAATTTGAACCTTGCGGTTTGAATCAACTATACAGTCTTAAGTATGGGTCGGTTCCCGTCGTTCGCGCTACTGGTGGTTTGGCTGACACGATCATGAACGTCACGCCCGAGACGCTCGAAGCTGGATCGGCCAACGGCTTCTCCTTCCAGCAGTATGTGACCAGCTCGCTTGAGCAAACGTTGCGGTGCGCTTGTGAGGTCTACACAGAACGGCCGGAACAGTGGGGGCAGATCGTGGAAACCGGGATGGCTCAGGACTGGTCGTGGGACAGCAGCGCCAGAAAGTACGCCGACCTTTATCGCCAAACGATCCGTCGCGTGCGTTCCAAGAACAAGGCCTCGCGGCCGCTTGTCCAGTGATTTAGCGAGGCCGCGCACAGGCTGACGGAGAACACGTTCTTGCATGTCTGAATTTCGCCAAGATTCGCTTCGAAGACACTGGGTCGTTATCGCCGAGGAGCGGGCGGGGCGCCCGAATGCGTATGACGACGCCTCCAAACGAGACTTGCTCGGCGACACCGCCTGTCCGTTTTGCCCCGGCAACGAAAGCGAAACTCCGCCCGCAATTGCGGTCGACCCGAAACCGCCGGAACCCTGGCGGATACGAGTCGTGAACAACAAGTACCCGGCCGTTGGGCGCCCGACGGCTGGCGACCCGGTTTGCCCGCCTCGCCCAGCTGTTTCCCCGCTGCAAGCCCAGCCGGGCCGAGGTCATCATGAGGTTCTGATCGAGTCGCCTGACCATGTCTTGCGCAGCTCCCAGTTAGACGACTGCCAGACTTATGCGGTGTGGCGGATGTATCAACAGCGATTGGCAGCGATTGCCGATCAAGGCGACTGCGTCTTTGGCCGTGTTTTTCAAAACTGCGGACCGCGGGCGGGCGCGTCGATTGAGCACCTGCACAGCCAGTTGATCGCCCTGCCGATGGTTCCAAACGATTCCGCGCGCGAACTGAAACAACTCGAGGCCTGGCGGACCGAGCATGGCGGATGCGGCCACATCGATCTGATCCAGGCTGAACTCGATGACGGATCGCGAGTCATCGCGGAAGAGGATGGTTTGATCGCTTTCTGTCCCTATGCGAGTCGGCTGCCTTATGAGGTCTGGGTCTCGCCAATTACGCAAGCCGCCAGTTTTGTTGACGCCCCCCACCGTTTGCTCGAGACTGCGGGGCGGCTCCTGCGGCGGCTCGCCGAACAACTGGATTACTCATTACAAAAACCAGATTACAATTATCTAATTCAAACGGCGCCCTTTGACAGATCCGCGGAAGACCTATATCACTGGCGTATAGAGCTGTTTCCGCGCTTGACCACAGCCGCCGGTTTCGAGATCAGTAGCGGTTGCTATATCAATCCCGTCAGCCCGGAAAAAGCTGCGGATACCCTCCGAAACGTCAGACGGCCGAAGGCCGTCGAGTGATATTTTCGATTCGGTAAAACAAACCGAATAGAAAAACTAGATAAGCAAGCCCGAGCCTGCCGATTACTTCTTGAGAATCCCATATTGCCCGCTTCGGTCTTTACTTGAATGTGAACAAATGAATCCGCTCCGGCTTTGCTTGGTCATTCACAACCATCAACCTATCGGCAATTTTGACGGCGTCATCGAGCAGGCGTTCCTTGATAGCTACTCGCCGTTCCTCGACGTGTTCGAGCAGTTCGACGAAAACCTGCGGTTGTCGTTGCACACCAGCGGCTCGTTGATGCAGTGGCTTGATCAACGCCAGCCGGAATACTTGGATCGTATCGCTGCCTTGGTTGGCCAAGGTCGACTGGAGATCATCGGCGGTCCGTTCTATGAACCGATTTTGACGATGATTCCCAGCCGGGATCGTATTGGTCAGATCCAGCTGTATTCACGCTGGTTGGAGAATCGCTTGGGCGGGTCCGTTCGCGGGATGTGGATGCCCGAACGCGTGTGGGAACAGTCACTCACGTCCGACTTGGCCGACGCCGGCATGCAATACACCGTGCTCGACGACTTCCATTTCCTCAATGCGGGACTTAATCAGAATCAGCTTCATGGTTATTACACGACCGAGGACAATGGTCGTACGATTCGAGCTTTTCCTGGCAGTGAACGATTGCGCTACTTGATTCCGTTCGGGCAGCCGCACGAGACGATCGATCACCTGCGCGGCATCGCCGAACGCAATCCAAACGCTGTCGCTGTGTTTGGAGACGACGGTGAGAAGTTCGGCACTTGGCCGGAGACGAAGAAGCACGTCTATCAAGACGGCTGGCTGCATCGTTTCTTCGAGGCGTTGCTGGAGAATCGTGATTGGCTGGCGACGACGACATTGGCCGACGCTGCGGATGAAACCGATTCGACAGGCAAGATCTATCTGCCAGATGCAAGCTACCGCGAAATGACGGAGTGGGTGCTCCCAGTCGCCCGCCAGCTGGAATACGAATCGGTGAGGCATGAGCTGCAATCAGCCGAAAGTTGGCCTCGGGTTCAGCCATTCGTTCGGGGTGGCTTCTGGCGCAACTTCAAGACCCGCTATGCCGAAGCTGACGAGATGTATTCGCGAATGATGGCGGTCAGCGATCGATTGGCGCGGCTGGAACAATCAGCAGCGCCGGCTGCGGAACTCGAACAAGCTCGCGACGCGCTCTATCAGGGTCAATGCAACTGCGGTTATTGGCACGGCGCTTTCGGCGGGATCTACTTGCCCCACCTCCGCAACGCGGTTTACAAGTGCTTGATTGACGCTGACAACGCGCTCGACCGAGCCGAAGGGCGCACCCAATGGGTTGAGGACCGCACGCAAGATTGGAATCTAGACGGTAAACCGGAGATTCGCCTCGAGAACGACCAACTCGTTTGCCTGCTTGAACCGTCCCAAGGCGGACGCATGTACGAACTGGATGTTCGCTCGATCTCACACAACCTGTTGGCGACGCTTATGCGCCGCCCAGAAGCCTACCACCGCCGAGTTCTCGCGGGACCGAATGCCGATCAAACTGATGTCGCCAGCATTCACGATCGAGTCGTGTTCAAGCAAGAAGGTCTTGATCAACGGCTGCACTACGATCAACACATGCGAAAGAACCTGATTGACCACTTCTGGGATGAAGACGCAACCTTGGGCGCCGTCGCTCAGGGCGATGCGCTTGAGCGCGGCGACTTTGTGTCCGGCGAGTATGACGCCACTGTGCGACGCAACCCCAATCGCATCCAAGTCATGATGACTCGCAACGGCAACGCCTGGGGAATCCCCATTCGGATCACGAAAGGCGTCACGCTCAATGCGGGATCGTCGGTATTGGAAATTGCCTACCGCCTGGAAGGACTTCCCCAGGACCGACCGCTGCACTTTGGCGTCGAGCTGAATTTCGCGGGCCTGCCCGCTGGCGCCGACGATCGCTATTTCTACGACAAGCAACGTTCCAGACTTGGACAGCTGGGTTCGCAACTCGACCTACAAAATGTCGATTCGCTCGGCATGGTTGATGAATGGCTGGGGATCGATATCCGCTGGCAGACCAACCGCCCCACGTCGCTCTGGACATTCCCAATTGAGACCGTCAGCCAATCGGAAGGCGGTTTTGAGCTCGTCCATCAGTCGCTCGTGTTGCAACCGCATTGGTTCTTACAAGGCGATGCGGAAGGCAAGTGGACAACCACAATGGAGCTGCAGATTCAGACGACCAAATCGGCGACTCCATTCTTCAGTGCAGCTCACGCGGCGTCGACATAAAAGGGCCGAGCAGGAAGTTCGAGCAGGAAGTTCGCGCCGTGCGGAAGTCGGCCAGTGTAGACACGCTGCAGCCTACGTCTCGACGGGCTGGTCCTCGCTTGCCGTTTGAGTACTTGCCGTTTGAGTACGCGCCACTGCCTGCTCTCCGCCGCCCTGCAATTCGGAGACGAGCTGCTCCAATTGGGCCAAGCGCTGCTCGATATTCGTTGACGGACCTTGGCGAAGTTGTCGTTGATTATTGGCCAGCCGCTCGGCCAGCAGATCGTCTGAGATCAGCAACTTCTGGAAGAACATCATCAGCGTCGTGCAGAGATATTTGCGCCCCATCTCCCGCATCTTCAGCTTCGAACTTCCCCAAGTGCGGCCGTACCAACGAATCGGGATTTGGGCGACGTCATACTTGCGAATCAACGCGCTGAGGGACATTTCGACCGTAATGTTGAAGTGGCAGGATCGATAGGGCCCGCAGTCGCGAATGACGTTTGTGCGGTAGGCCTTGAAGGCGTTGGTGAGGTCGTTGAAGCGAGTGCGAAACAGAAAGCGGACGGAGTTGTTGACGATCCGGTTGACGAATCGCTTCACCCGCGGGTAGTCCTGCACTTGACTGCCTTGAATGAACCGCGATCCAAACACGCAATCGTATCCTTCTTGGATCTTGCGATAGTAGGCAACCGCGTCTTCCGCGTCGTCGGAGAGGTCGGCCATACAGATGATAACCACGTCGCCCCGAACCGCCTCGATGCCGCTGCGAACCGCTCGCCCAAACCCGCTCGGAGGCGTGCGGCGCACCAAACGAACTCTGGGATCTCGACGTTGCGACTCGAGGACTCGCTCAACGGTTTCGTCCGAGCTGTTATCATCGACAACGATCAGCTCGTAATCTAATTGGTGTTTGTCGCCGAGCGTTTCTCTCAGTTCGGTCAAACAGGCGCCGATGTTCTCGGCCTCGTTGAACGCAGGTATGACAATAGACAGCATCATCCGAGCACCGGTTCCAGCACGTCGCTGGTCTCCAAGAGCCATTGGTGGATGTCCCTGACAATGTCATCGACACTATGCGTGGGACGCCAAGCAAACGCTCGTTGCACGCGGCCGGCGTCTGTCACATAGATTCGCAAGTCGACTTTGCTCGTCTCGGCTACCGACTCGATTTCAATACGGCGTCCGGTTGTCTGCTCGCACAGCGTCGTGAGTTCCATCAGGGAAGCGGACCGTTCGAGGCCTCCACCGACGTTGTACGCCTCGCCACTCCATTCGCTTCGCTTGGCAACTTGTCTGAGTAGCAGGTCGAACAGGTCGTCGATATGCAGCATGTCGCGAACTTGCTTGCCCTGTCCGCCAAAGCCGAGGTAGCTGAGTCGCCGGCGGAAGTGATGGGCCGCGACCCACAAGCTGACGACGCCCTGATCAACTTTGCCCATTTGCCACGGCCCCGCCAGTATTCCGCACCGATTGATGATGGCCGGGACGCCGAAGTTAAACGCATACTCCTCGACAAGTAGCTCGGAAGCGAGTTTCGTGGCGCCGTACAAGGATCGCGGGCCTTGGGTTGAGAATGATTCGGTGACGCCTCGACCCGAAATGCCGCCGTGAGACCCAACAACATCGGGCCAGCGGAACCGCGTTTCGTCCTCGATAAACGGGCAGCCGTTCAAGTTCGCCATCGGATAGACGCGACTCGTGCTCAAAAACAGAAACGCGGCGCCCCATCGACGAGCCGCTTCCAGTCCGTGAAACGTCCCATTGAAGTTGGTTTCGATCAGCGGGTGCGCGTCGCCGTCCAGTCCGGCATGCACCGAAGGTTCGGCTGCGCAGTCGATGATCAAGTCGCACTCGTCGAGACCGAGAATCTCGTCCCCTCTGCGAACGTCGCCCTTGACGAACTCAACGCCGCAATCTCGCAGTCGCGGCAAGTTGAGCTCGCTGCCGCGGCGCGTCAAGTTGTCCAAGGCCACCACTTGAGCCTGAGGAAGCGCCTGGCGGAATCGGACTGCGAGATTCGATCCAACGAAACCCGCGCCGCCTGTGATTAAGATTCGTTGTAAGTCCATAGACCAATAACGCCTGGCGCAAAGAGAGCCTGCTCAAGCCGAATCGAACGGTGCAACCCGCACGATCCAACCGACAGTGACCATGTCCTGGGATCGTCCCCGGCAAGGTTACGTCGCAGCGACTCGGTTTCAAACCAATTGGCCTCGTAAGGTAGGTTTTGGACGAGGTCGCGAAGTGCGAACGGGAAGGCGGTGACCGGTCTGCTGGAGTTGGCGTAGGGCAAATGACTGAGACAACGATGATATCGGACAGGCCGCTCCGCCCTTGGCGAGATCTCGTCCCCTCGGCGATCGTTGCCTCAATCGTCGCCGCAATGCTGCTGTACTGGTCCGCGTCGACTGGACTGGACTGCGACGAGTTGTTGTTTCTGCGAGCGATTCGGAGCGGCCCGATTGGCGGCCTAATGCAAATCGGCTCGTCGCATCCGCCCCTGGTTCGCTGGTTGTTGTCACCCTTGCAGTGGGTGGACCGCAGCGACCTGATGCTGCGTCTGCCAAGCATCCTCGCGGCGGTTGCCTGTGTGTTCGTGTGGGGAGAATTCTTGCGGCGATTTACTCGCGACACGATCACGGTGACGGCGATTCTGGCATGCATGGCTCTAAACGCCGCTTGGCTTGAGATCGCTTATCGACTGTTGCCATACAGCTTTCTGACATTGCTGGTCTCCGTTCATGCGCTCTGTTGGCTGCAACTTTTGAAGAGGCCGACCGGTTGGACCATGACGTTGTTTGTCGCGACCGGCGCCGCCTGTGGTTGGACCCATTTCTTCGGCGTCAACGTGCTGCTTGCCGACCAACTGCTGTGGCTGGCCGTGATCATTCGCTCGCCCAGCCAATGGCGTCGGTGGCTTTCCACTTCGTTCGTGACAGGTCTGCTGGTTCTTCCGGTGATTCCGCTTGCGCTCTTCTACATGCGAGCGGAACGCCCCTACGCGATTCTCGACATCGAGAATTACGCCGAGTACTTTTGGACGTCGTCGAGCTTGCTGTTTGGGAGCACGTTCAACGACGCTCCTCTGCCCGCGATGAGTTGGCTGCTGTGGTATGGATTCGCGATTGTGATGTTGTTGCGCTACGCCTTCTCAGGACGCGCCCGCGACAAGGATGGCTCTCCATCGGATGGCGAAGTCTTCTCGCCCGGATTGCTCGGAGCGGTGGCTGCGACAGTTTTTATTTCTGGGTTTCCAGCGGCTCAGTTACAGTCGGTGTTAGCCGAGAAGGCAATCTGGACGCGGTACCTGACCCACGGACTTTGGGCCCATTGGCCACTGCTCATGCTGGCTACGGGGTCGTTTGTCGTCCACCAACATCGTCGCCCAAGAATGCTTCGAGCCATTGCGCTGTCAGCGGCCGCGATTTGTCTGCTCGGCGTCATCATCTCAGGCGGGATCAAGCCGCGATCAACTTTTGCGTTTTCACAGGTGATCGCCCACCTTCGCCAGCGCGCATGTGAGGGAGATGTCTTCTTCGCCCAGGATATGGACATGTGGGTCGGGGAGAGCAATTTCGACCGACTCTGGTTTCAACGCTATTCACCCGTCACTATGCCGGTGGTCAGCGGGCCTCCGATGAGACGATTCGAGATTGGCCGCGACGGATTGCCGCTCGATTCCGCTCCCTCGACCGCCAAGCGAATCTGGGTCTATTCATCGCCGCAGACCGT
>CAZWOU010000029.1:0-34046 GCA_964635375.1 uncultured Pirellulaceae bacterium
CCTCGCTGTGTTGCTGGCTCTGTTCGTCGCCTTCTTTGTCTTCTCTGCGGTGCGGCGTCAGCCGCCAGCCATGCTGGGCGATCAAGAGGCGCCCGTTGCCGCTGTGCTGATTTTCGACACCTCGCCCCGCATGCAATACCGGCGACAGAATCAGACTCGAATTGAACAGGCTCAGCAAACGGCCCAGTGGTTGATCGAGCAGTTGCCCAAAGATAGTCAGCTGGCAGTACTAGATTCTCAAATGACGGCGCCGGTGTTTTCGGTTGACCTGGCCGCCGGCGCCAAGGCCGTGCAAAGGCTCGAATCCGCGGCCGCGCCGCGACCGCTCGGCCAACTCATTTCCGACGGCCTTCGACTGCTCGACTCAAACGAAAGGGATCGAAAGGAGATTTATGTCTTCACCGACCTGACGGAGGCGGCCTGGAGGGGCGCGCAATCGGAAGTGGCCTTGGAAGACCACCCGGACGTCGGAGTCTACGTCGTCGATGTGGGCGTCGAGAATCCCGAAAATCTTGCCCTCGGCGCAATCACGATGAACTCGCAAGTCGTCGCCCGCAACAGTCCCTTGGAATTACAGGTTGACGTGCGCAGCATCGGTCTGTCGGCAGCGAGACAGGTGGAATTATTAGTCGAACAACTTGACCCCACGCTGCCCATCGTGGAGGACGACATTATTCGCACGCCTCAAGCGCAACAACGAGGCCGGCAGGAAGTGTCGCTCGAGCCGGGCCAAGCTACGAGCTTGCGGTTTCGTTTGGAAGAGTCGAAGGGCGGCGTTCGTCATGGCCGCATTCGACTGCTCGGCGAAGATGGACTGGCGATCGACGACACGCGACACTTTGCTTTCCGAGTCGACGAGGCTTGGCCGGTGTTGATCATCGCCCCGGACAACGCGTGGTCGGTCTTTTTTACGCAATCGGTCGCTCCGGACGCCGAACGCGAGCAGGGCAAGAATCGCTATGAGATCAGTGAAATCAGGCAGTTGGATCTGGACACTGAGCGGTTCGAGGACTACGCGGCGGTCTGCTTGCTCGACCCCAAGCCGCTGAACGCTGACCAGTGGACTCGGCTGGGCGATTATGTGGAACGAGGCGGTTCACTGGGCGTTTTCTTGGGTCGCAACGCAAGCCAGCGGGAGTCGTTCAACACCAAGGCGGCCCAACGAGTCTTGGCGGCGCCGCTTTCAACCCAGTGGCGAGCCGGGGGGCGAAAGCTGTTTGTGAATGTGGCCAACTTCAACCATCCGATTACCAGACTGTTTCAAGCCACGGCGACGAGTACGCCCTGGAACCGATTCCCCGTCGAGAAGCATTGGAGCCTCGGTGAACTTCAGGCCAATGTTCAGACCATCGTGCCCTTCACCAGCGGCAACGCCTGCCTGCTCGATAAACCGCTCGGGCGCGGTCGCGTGGTGATGATGACCACGCCTCTCTCCGAGCCGTCGGCCGGTCCGCAACGCCGTTCGCCCTGGAATGAACTCGCATCGGGTCTCGACAACTGGCCGCCGTTCCTACTGGCTAATACAACACTTCAGTACTTGGTGGCCAGCGGAGACGTACATCTGAACTACGAGACGGGCGAAACGGCGGCGCTGCCCAACAGCCCTTCGCAAGACCCCGAGCGGTACCAGATGTTCCTGCCGACGGGACCGCCCTTTGAAGTGCGGCCTCAACGCAATCAAATCGTGGCCGCCTTCACCGATCTGCCCGGCGCCTACCGCTTGAAGGGAGTCCGCGGGGGTCCGGTAATTCGCGGCTTTGCAGTGAATTGGCCCTCCGAGGCGAGCAACCTGGAACGGATGGAAGCCAGCAAGTTGGACAGCGTTTTCGGCGAGGGCAAGTATCAGTTCGCCAGTCGTCGCGACGAAATCGAACGCGTTCAAGGCGCCCAGCGCGTCGGCCGCGAGTTCTACCCGCTACTGATGTTTGTGGCGGCCCTCGTCTTGGGAATCGAACAGTTGCTGGCCAATCGTTTCTATCCGCCCGAACGCGGCGGTTCTACATCCCCGAATTCGGCCACGCGCGCCGCACCGCAATCCTCGTAGGCCTGGCATGTCCCAGTGGAGACTTGAGCCCGTACTTGATAGCTACCTCGCCGTGTTGGCGATGGTCGCCGCGCTGCTGCTCGTCCTGCTCGCGCCGTCTACGTTTCGTTCCATCCAACCCAGACAGTGGCGAACGCTGCAAGGCCTCAGACTGGCCGTCATCGTGCTCGTCGCCCTCGCCATGTTGAGGCCCACTTGCATAACAACGGACGCCCAGCAGCAGTCGGCCGTACTGATCGTGATGCTCGATTTTAGCCGCAGCATGGATTTGCCGAACTCGTCCGGCGACGGCAAGACGCGCTGGGAGGCTCAAGCCGAGTTCTTGAAGCGAGCGTCACCATTGCTGGCCAAACTGGACAAGACGCTCGAGGTCCGCGTGTATGGGTTCGGCGGTCAACTGGTCGAGGCTGGCTGGGACGGCAAGTCTGTCACTTTGCCGCTGGCGCCGAATGAGGAATTGACCGATATCGGCACGAGCTTGCACGAGGCGGTGCGGCGCGAAGCGGGGCACCGAATCGCCGGCGTGTTGTTGCTGAGCGACGGATCCCAAACCGCCTATCAACCTCAGATAGAACTGCACCGCGCGGGCCGCGAATTGGCGAGGCTCGATTGCCCCTTGTACGCCTTTCCGTTCGGCGCCGCTGGCGATGCGACACAGTTCGCCGACGTGGCGGTGGCGAACCTTCCCGAACAGTACACGGTGTTCGTCAAGAACAAGTTGACCATCGAAGCCTTACTTCGAGTTCGAGGTTACGTGAACCGCCCCCTGCCTGTCGAATTGGAAGTCACCCGCCCCGACGGCGGCAAGTCCACGCTCGGCCCTTTCACGGTGACGGCCAGTTCGGATGGCGAACAGGTTCCGATAAAAATCCCCTTCACGCCAGACACTCCTGGCTCCTACACGTTGACGGTCCGCGTGCCGCCGCAGAATCGCGAACGAGTGACCGACAACAATCAACTCACCGCCTTCCTCACCGTTCGCGATGGAGGCTTGAAGGTTGCCTACTTGATCGGGAGTGTCTTCTCGGCCCCGCCTGGCGAGCAGATTCGCTTGCGGCGGGCGCTTGCCCAGTCGCCGGACATCGAGCTTGAGCACCGCTTCATTTACGACGCGTCGGATGATCGTTCGCGGTGGCCGGTCGATCTTCGTGACATCCTCGACGGTCAATATGACGTGGTCCTGATGGAGAACGTCGATTCGTCGGCGTTGGGTAAGGCGAATATCGACGCTTTGGCTGCCGCCATCGACTCAGGCCAGGGCTTTATGATGATCGGCGGATTCTATAGTTTTTCGCCCGGCGGTTTCCGGCTCACCAAAATGAACGATGTGCTGCCGATCGAAATGCCTCGCTTCGTTCGGCAAGAATTGGGTTTGCGGCAGCCAATCCAGCAAGATCTGCATTTGCCTGGTCCCCTTCCCATGCTCCCCGCGAGAACTCACCCAATCACGCGGCTGGCAACGAACGAAGAAGACAATCAGGCCTTGTGGCGAAAGTTGCCGCCATTGCTGGGCGCCAATCGTTTCACTGGCGTCAAGCCCAGAGCCCAAGTGCTGGCCGAGTCGCCCAAGGGCGAGCCGCTTTTGGTCGCGGGCGAATACGGCCAGGGCCGAGTGCTGGCGTTCGCCGGAGATTCAACTCGTCGTTGGACCCATGATTACGCCATGGAGCACAAGCGATTCTGGCGACAGGCGGTGTTGTGGCTGGCCCATCGGGACGCGGTGGAAAAAAGCGACGTCTGGATTCGGCTGACCAAGCGACGTTACGACGCTGGCGCCCGCATTGAGTTCACAGCCGGAGCGAAAACGGGGAGTGGCGACGCTGTCACCGACGCCCAGCCGACCGCTTGGCTCGTCGGCCCCCAGAACCAGCGAACACCCATCGAGTTGGTCAAGGACGGCGACAAATGGCGAGGCGACCTGGACAACGCCCCATACGCCGGCCGCTGTTCAATCCGCTTCTCTGCCTCGCAAGACGGACAACCGCTCGGCGAAGCTCAAGCCGATTTCCTCCTCACCGCTCGCGACATCGAGCTGGGCAACCCCGCCGCCGATCCCGATCAACTCGCTCGATTGGCCGCCACAACGCAAGACTCCGGCGGACGAATCGTCTCCGCCGAACAGGGCGATGATATTCTTCAAGATATGATCGACAACCCGCCCGACCTGGAAATCGCCATCCAGAAGAAATGGCAACTCGGAGCAAGCCTCATCAGCGCCTGGCTACTGTTCTTGATCTTTGCCCTCCTGCTAGGCATCGAGTGGTTTCTCCGCAAACGATGGCGGCTGGTGTAGAGAGATACCTTCCAAACTAGCGTTGGGCGTTCCAGGAGTCCTGCGAATACCGCTCCGCGACAAAACGGCGCACGAGAGCTTCCGGCCAAGACTGCAAGACGCCGTTGGGTGACCAAGCGTCGATGATTGCGCCACGCAGCGATGTGGGTTCGAGCGCCAGATTCATGACGAACGCGTCGTGCGATCGGCGATCTCGATAGTCAGGCTGCCTGGGCGGCGTCCCGAGCAACTTTGAAATCAACTCGAGCGGAAAGTCGTTGAGTAGAGTGCCGTGGTAGAGCAAGTGGTTGCGGCGGCAGCGAAGGCTGTTGCCCGAGAACTTGCGGTCACCCACGGTCAAGTCGCTTGAGCCCTGACAAGCCGCGTCGATGCCTAAGCCGCGGACTGCCTTGAGGATCCGTTCGAGCACGAAGCGGTGGGCGTTGTCGATCGATTGAAGCTGAGGGCGTCGCTGCGTGCTCAGAATGACCGAATAGACCAGACAGCCTGGTCCGGCCACGATGGCCAAGCCGCCGCTGCTGCGGCGGATGATGGGGATGTTCTCATCACGGCACAGGTTACGATCGACCTCAATCTCGATTTGCGACGAGCGGCCGAGGACGACCATTGGCTGCGGCGACTCCCAGATCCGCAGCACCTCGCCGCCTTCTTCCGCCTCGGCCGACTCCAGCAGAGCCTCGTCTAAGGCGACGTTCTCAGCAGCCGTCGGAAGGGTCAATTGGAGCAATTTCATGGGCGGGTGCGGGCGTTGGGGGTGGTAGCGCGTGGTGCTCGATCTTACACTTGCAAGATTGACTTTACGCCAGGAACTCCTCGGAATGAACTCCCCTGCTTCCCCAGCTGACGGTGACGCCCTCAAAACGCCGCCGAAACCAGACGATTCGTTGCCGCCGGTTCAGGCGCCAAACGCGGCGTTCATTCTTCAGCTGTTTCTGATACCAGCGGTCATCGTCTCGATCATCGTCTGCGTTTGGCTGATGTTCAGCTGGCTGGCCCACATGGGCAACGACCCGCAAAAGTTGGTGCAGGACATCCGCAAGATGAACTCGGCCAGTTGGCAAAAGGCACTCGTGCTGGCCAATATGTTGCGCAACGACGAGTATGACCATCTAAAAGATGACTCACAATTGGCCGGTGAACTCGCGGGCCTGTTGAATGCTCAATTGGCGGAACCGGGCGAGGATGACCGCAGCATCAAATTGCGACGATTCTTGTGTCGAGCCATCGGAGAATTCCGCACGCCCGAAGGCATGCCGGTACTGCTGATCGCGGCGACTCAGGAACAAAACGAGCGAGACGTGGAAGTCCGACGCTCGGCGTTGGCCGCGATCGCCATCCTGTCGAGCAATGTGGGGAGCGAGCGGGCGTTGGAGGACCCCGAGGTGCTGAAGACGCTGATCGCCGCGTCCAAGGAGCGAGCCGGCAACGAACCTCAGAAGACCGAACGCGCCGCCCTTCGCTCGACCGCAGCCTTCGCGTTAGGCGTCGTTGGCGGGCCCGAAGCCGCCGATCGACTGGCGAAAATGACCATGGATTCCGAGCCCGACGTGCGCTACAACGCGGCCATTGGACTCGCTCGAAGCGGTGACGTCAGGTCGGTCGGGGTGCTCAAGCAAATGCTCGACCCCGAGAACAAGCAAGCGGTTCGAGGTGAAGCGTCAGACGCGGCGAGGGAACGAAAACGGCTCGATGTGATGGGCAACGCGATCCGCGCGATCGTCAAGTTGAAGGAGCAGAACTCGGCCTGGGACAGCAACGACATCCGAGGCGAACTCGAGGCCCTCGCCAACAAGAATGAGCTGAACTCCATCACGCTCGAAGCAAAGGCGGCCCTGGCAAAACTCAGCGACAACAAGAGCCCTCAGTAGGAAGCATGCCGCTGCTCCCTCAATGGATTTCAAGCAGGAGGGACGCGGTGTCCGATTTGCGCGGTTGTATCGACTGGGTAAGCTAGCGATGCAAGTCGAGACATAGTCGCGGCTTTGGTAATCGGAACAGAAAACGTTGTCGGACGATCCGGCATAATTCTTTAATCATTTCTTGGTGTCGTAAACCGTTGGCTGCTCGGTGCTTTTGCGCAAAACATGGCATTCTGAGCAATTTAGCGTTTGCGGGAAACGACAATCTCCGGCAAACTCAATGTTAGGCGATCATTGCGTTTATCGCTCGGTGCTTGATGGTCTGTTGGTGCGTTAGCTAGGGACTTGGCTGGCCTTCTACTTTTCTTGGGACATCCGCGTCACGATTCGCCGTGATAAGGAATCTGTGCATGAATATCTTTGTTCGCAACTTTGCGGCCATCGCGTTTTCTCTCTCCTTCTGCATTTCGTCCTACGCCCAGTACGGATGCGACGACCGTATCGTCTATCGACTGGTTTACGACGAGCAGGAAGTGACCCGCTATCGGGTGGAATATCAGACCGAGTATCGCGAGCGAGAATACACCGTGCGTCGGCCCGAATGGACCACGGAAACTCGCAGTCGAACGATTCGGGTCGCCAAGCCGGTTGTGGAAACCCACGACCGCGTCGAAAAGTACACCGTGCTGAAACCCAACTGGTCGACGCGATACGAAGAGCGAACGGTCGATAAGACGGAGTGGGTCGAAGAGACCAGTTCCCGAGTTGAGCAGCACACGGTTTGGAAACCGGTTGATTACACCGAGGAGCGAGAAGAGAGCTATCGTGTGCGCAGGCCAGTCTCCGAGACTGTGATGCAGCAGTACGAGTACACCGAGCAAACTCCCGTCACGGCCTTCAAAACCCAATACGTCGATCGTGGCGGCTTTGTCGATCAACAGGTTCTCCATCCTGGTCAAGTTCGAAATCGGTTGCGCTGGACGGGTTCCGGCTACGGTGTGGATGGACGCACTGGACAAGCGGTCTACTATCGCAGCGGTTTCAATTGGGTTCCCCAAGTATCGCCCGGGGTCATTGAGACGCGGCGACACTATGTGCCCAACGTGGTTGGAGTACAGGTTCCCGTAACCGAGTATCGAGCCCGCACCGTGGTTGCCGAGCGACCGGTTCAAAGGACTCGAATGGAAGAATACACTGAGACTCGCAAAGTGCCGGTCACGGTTCGCAAATGGGAAAAAGAGATTCGCGAGACGGAAGTTCCGACTACCGTGCGCAAACCGATCATCAAACGCGTCACCTACCGCATTCCAATCCGCGAAAAGACGTGGACTCGGGAAGTCATGGAACGAACCATTCCGGTGACGACGCGCAAGTACGTGTACGAAGATCGTGAAGAGGAATACGACGTCCGCGTTTTCAACATGGTGAGCGAAGTTCGCAACGAGCGCTACCCCGTCACCGTGCGAAAGCTGGTTCCCTACACTGTCGTTCGCCGCGTTCCCCGTCGCGTCGCCGTCCGCTATCCAACGGACACGGCTCGCGACCGCTCCGTCGTCGTAGAAGAGAATCCTGCCGCCATCCAAGGCGCCGAGATCATCAAAGAAGAGACGATCACTGGCGGCACGCGGAGCAAGGAGCCGACAGCACCAGCTGAAAAAAAGCCCACGATTTCCGACAAGGAACGCGAGACGCTTGAGCTAAAGAAGCCGGCCAACGCGAGTGCGGAACCTGAAGGCAAAGAAGCTGAAGGCAAAGAAGCTGAAGGCAAGAAAGCTGAAGGCAAGAAAGCTGAAGGCAAGAAAGCTGAAGGCGAAGAGGCAGCCGGTGAAGAAGAAGGCAAGAGCGAGACGAAAGACGCGCCTGGGTCGGAGGCAGCGCCGGCCGGCGGAAAATTGACGCCCAAAGTCAGCGCGTGGCGAGAGCTTTGGGAAGTGCGGCGCTAAGGCAGTAGCGATTCGCACCGGCGCGTCTCAGGCGAACCGTGTCATCGCCCTTGGCATGCCTACGGGGTCCGCAAGCGTTTGCACAGCGGACTGGCCGAAGTCGTTTGAATAACGCGAAGATGCTGGACTGCAAACCGCCCATTCGTTTCTTTGCATCGCTTGGTCGCGGAAACGCCGTTGTCCCGTGGGGACGAAGAATAACACGATGGCAAGCGCTAGCGATCATCCCAACGAAGTTCCCCCGGTCGATCTCCTGGCGTCCAAGTATGTCGCCTTTGTGGGCAAGCTTGGCGCGGTCCCCAAGCGTTCGGCTGGGCAGGTCGTCCGGGATCATGGGGGTCAAACGGTCGAACTGTCGGATGCTCGGCTCAACTTGGTTGTTGTTGGAGCGGATGAGTTGCCGATTTCCGACGACTCGCCTTCACTGGACGCTCGCTTGCAAGAGCTGGCTGGCGACGGCCGCGTGGAAATCATCACCGAAACTCAGTTCTGGCAGCGTTTGGGTCTGATTGAAGAGGAATCGCTTGAGGGACGTTTGTACACTCCGGCCATGTTGGCCGAGTTGCTTGGGGTCCCTCTACGAATCGTCCGGCGGTGGGCTCGACGCGGCTTGATCGTGCCGGCTCGAGAAGTCCACCGATTGCCCTATTTCGAGTTTCAGGAGGTGGCGACCGCCCGCAACCTCGCCCAGCTACTCGCCGCCGGCGCTTCGCCCGACGCGATCGAGCGAAAGCTCGCGGGGCTTTCACGCATCTTGCCAAACGTTGAACGTCCCATCGCCCAGCTCTCCATCATCGTGCAGGGAAGACAGTTGTTGCTGCGCCGAGGCGAGGGGCTGATTGAGCCCGGCGGTCAGTTGCTGTTTGACTTCGAAGCGTTGGAGCAGGCGAGTCGAGGTGAGGATTCCATCCCGCTTGCTCTGCCGATCGGCGAATACCAAACCGCTCCGCAAGACCTCGCAACGCCCGAGGAAATGGTCGAGCTGGCATTGAAGTACGAGGACGAAGGGCGGTTGGAAGAAGCGGTCGAGGCGTATCGAACTGCGTTGGCGGCGGGTGGACCTTCCGCCGGAACTTGCTTTCAACTGGCCGAGCTGCTTTATCGAGCTGGCGACACGACGGCGGCTCGCGAGCGTTACTACAACGTCCTGGAACTCGACGACCTGTATGTGGAAGCCCGGCACAATCTCGGCTGCCTGCTTGCAGAACTCGGGCAACTCGAACTAGCCGCTGCGGCCTTCGAGGGCGCCTTGTCCATCCATGGCGACTACCCCGACGCCCACTATCACTTGGCGAGGACGCTCGACGACCTGTTTCGCCTCGAAGAAGCCGAGATCCATTGGAGAACCTTCATCGAGCTGGCCGCCGACAGTCCCTGGGCCGATGAAGCGCGAGACCGATTGCGCCGCTCAGAGTTGTAGGCAGGCCTTCCCTACGCCGAAGGCGTTACATGACGCAGCCCAGGGTCGCCAGGCGGCAAAGCCGCACCCTGGGGTTACCAAACGCACAAATACCCCAACGCACCGCGAAGAGGGTGCGTCAAGCTCCGGCGATTCGGACGAGTGTCCTGACGAAGGCGCCGGCGGCGCCGGCGTCGACCCAGGGTTTGGCTGAATCAAAGAATGCGGGACCGGCGATGTCGATGTGGGTCCAGGGAATCTCCTCGTCGACAAATTCTTCCAGAAACTTGGCCGCGGTGATCGTACCGCCCCAGCGACCTTCGCCGATGTTCTTGATGTCCGCGACTTGACTCTTGATTTGCTCGCCAAACGCCGCGAACATCGGCAGCGGCCAAGCCGGTTCGCCAGCGGCGTCCGCGGCTTCCTGCACCTCTTGTCGCCAAGCGTCGTCGTTGGCCATCAAGCCTGCCACATCCGTTCCCAGCGCGACCAAGCAGGCGCCAGTCAGTGTGGCCAGGTCGATGATTCGCGATGGCTTGTCGTCTTGAGCAACGTGGAGCGCGTCGGCGAGGACGAGCCGACCCTCAGCGTCCGTATTGAGCACTTCGATCGTCTTCCCGTTTCGAGCGGTCAAGACGTCACCCAGTTTGTAGCTGGCGCCACTGACCATGTTCTCGACCAAGCCCATCACGGCGACGACGTTCGTTGGTGCCTTGAGTCGGGCAATGGCGACCATGGCGCCAAGCACGGTCGCTGCGCCGGCCATGTCGCACTTCATGGTCTTCATCCCATCGCTCGGTTTTAGCGACAGACCGCCAGAGTCAAAGGTGACTCCTTTGCCGACGAGGGCCAGCGGCGCTGCGCCTGGCGCCCCCCCGTTCCAGCGCAGAATGACTAGTCGCGGCGGCTGCATTGAGCCTTGCGAGACGGCCAACAGCGAACCGCATTTCTCCTCTTCCAGTTTGGCTCGATCCCAGATCTCGATTTCCAGGCCGCATTCGGCGGCGAGAGCGTTGGCGCGATCAGCGAAGGAAACGGGATGGATGATATTAGCCGGCTCGTTGACGAGTTCCCGAGTCAAGTTGACGCACTCGCCCAATACGGCGGCTCGGCTGAGCGTCTTTTCATCGCCAGCGGTCCAGGCGATTTCATCAAACTCGAATAACCGTTTCTCGCTGCGGTGGCGATCTTGGCCAACGCAACCAACTTGCATCGCAACCAGTGCGGCTTCGGTTTGCGCGTCGTCCAACAGCCGGACAGCCACGACGACGCGTGGGCACGACTTGCCGGCAATGGACTTGGCGGCGGCGCCGAAAGCGCGACGAACTTCCGCGGCCCCGCACGACGATCGCTCGCCCAATCCGGCCACGACGACCTGCTTAGCTTCGACGCCCGTCGGCGCCTGCAACGTCGTCAATTCGCCCACGGCCCCCTTCAGCCGTCCAAACTCGACAAGTCGCGTCAGGCTTCCGCCGATGGCTTGATCGACCGCTTTCGCATCATCGTCCCAATCCGCATCGGAAAACTTGCCGAGCACCAGAGCATCGGCCGCAGCGGAATCGGGTCGGTCAGTCGTCAGGACAACGCGCATGGAAGTCTCCAATGGATCGAATGGGACTTGAAACAATCACCCATTTATAGAGTGAACTGCGCCGATTGGAACAGGCGTGCGGGTGAAGCCTCGACCGCAGCGTTCGTTCAACAGCCTAGCCGGTCGAGGCCATTTTATCAGCGAGGAAGCGGAGAATGTCGCGAACAGAGATCACGCCATCCGCGACGCCGTCTGCGTTGACAATCGGCACATGGCGGTAACCGCCCAAGTCCATCGTGCGGACGGCGAAAGCGACTTTGGCGTCGGCGATCAGCGTACGGGGGTTGGGTGTCATCAACTCGCGGATCGGCCGGTACTTGAACTCCGCGGCGTTTGCACCCACCCGCATCAGAGCGTCGCGCTCGCTAAAAATGCCGACGAGCTTGCCATCTTCCACGACCAAGACACTCCCGATTTTCTTCTCAACAAGCGTCGCGAGGGTGTCGCCAAGCGTGGTGCCCGCATCGACTACGATTGGCGTTTTGGGCTTGAGGTCCGCGATTCGATCGAGCAGCAGCGCTTGCTCAACGGCGCTCGCTGGCACGGGCAAGTGAAGTTCACTAAGCGAGTGTTCGCAACCGTCGCATACATCGGCGCCTTCAATGTTTTCTTTTTCGCAGAACGGGCAAATAATCATGAGACGGTCCATGTGTCGCCGGATTCGAATAGTCCTTGTAAATCGCCATCACCGTGCTTCTCTTTGGCCGCTTCGACTTGCGCGCTCAGTTCAACGTCATATTTGGGAACGTCAATCGCTCGGTATACGCCAATGGGTTCAGGGAATTCCGGGTACCGCATTCGGCTGAGCAAGTAGGCCAAACTTGGCTCCGGAGTCCGCTCGTCATGAAACAGCAGATCATCTTCGCTGACGCCCTTGCCGAGCTGGACGACTTCCGGATCCATGCCATTGAGGCGAATACCCTTGTCGCGATCCTTACCGAAAATCAGCGGCTTGCCATGTTCGAGTTCGATCACGTTGTCCGCTTTCAAATCCCGATCCTTGGCGTACTTCCAAGCACCATCATTGAACACGTTACAGTTCTGATACACCTCGACGAACGCTGTCCCGCGATGTTCCGCCGCTCGCTTGAGCACGCCGCCCAAGTGTTTGATATTCGTGTCGACGGACCGGGCGACGAACGAGCCTTCGCAACCGATGGCGATGGAGAGTGGGTGAAGCGGGTTATCGATCGCGCCGTAGGGGGAAGTCTTGGTGATCTTGCCGAGGGGCGAAGTCGGCGAGTACTGACCTTTTGTCAAGCCGTAGATGCGATTGTTGAACATCACAATATTGACGTCCACATTGCGCCGGATGACGTGCATCAAGTGGTTGCCGCCGATGCTCAGACCATCCCCGTCGCCGGTGACGACCCAGACCTGCATGTCGGGCGATGCGCACTTGAGCCCGCTTGCAAATCCTGGAGCTCGTCCGTGAATGCTGTGCATGCCGTAGGTGTTCATGTAATAGGGAAAGCGGCTCGAGCAGCCGATCCCTGAGATGAAAACGACGTTCTCTTGAGGCACGCCGAGCGAGGGCAGCATCTTCTTCATCTGGGCCAGGATGGAATAGTCGCCGCACCCGGGGCACCAGCGCACATCTTGGTCGCTCTGAAAGTCTTTCGCAGTTAGGACTGGCAATTCGCTGGTCATCATCTTGTCCCGTAAGTCGTTTCCGTAGTAATCATCATGCCAGCCCAACGAGTCAGGGCGGGCCTTTTACGCTCGGCACATTCGTCCGAGCGAGTCGCGCCTAGGCCAAGATCTCTTCGATTTTCGCAACGATCTCGGTCACAGCAAAGGGACGCCCCTTGACCTTGTTCAAGCCAAGCGGTTCGAGCAAGAACTGTCCGCGAATAACTGAACGCAGTTGCCCCATGTTGAGCTCGGGAATCAGCACTTGCTTGTAGTTCTTCAGCAGGTCGCCCAGGTTCTTGGGGAACGGGTTCAAGTACCTTAGATGAGCATGTGCGACCGAGAGGCCCTTGGACTGGCAACGCGCCACGGCCGTGGTGCACGAGCCAAAGGTGCCGCCCCAGCTGAGCAACAGGAGGTCTCCTTTTTCGGGACCCACGACCTCTTGCAACGGTATGTGGTCCACGATCCCGTCCAACTTCTGTTGACGCAGGTTGGTCATCAGTTGGTGATTGTCGGGGTCGTAACTGACGTTGCCCGATTCGTTGCCTCTCTCCAGACCGCCAATCCTGTGCATCAGGTGCTCGGTGCCGGGAATCGCCCAAGGTCTGGCGCCCTTTTCATTCCGCTTATAGGGCAAGAATGTCTCGCCTTCCTTGGCTTCGGCATACGTGATTTTCACCTGAGGCAAGGCGTCCACATCGGGGATCCGCCAAGGCTCGGCGCCGTTGGCGATATATCCATCAGAGAGCAACACGATGGGCGTCATGAATTCAGCCGCGATCCGCCAAGCTTCCTGAGCCACGTCGAAGCAATCGGCTGGGCTGCTGCATGAGATCACCGGAATCGGGCACTCGCCATTGCGGCCATAGAGCGCTTGCAGCAGGTCAGACTGCTCCGTCTTGGTCGGCAGCCCGGTGCTCGGTCCGCCCCGCTGGATATTGATGATGATCAACGGCAGCTCCAAGATCATCGCCAACCCCATCGCCTCGCCTTTGAGTGCGATGCCGGGTCCGCTCGATCCAGTGACGGCCATGACGCCGGCGAAAGCGGCGCCGATGGAGGAGCAAATGGCTGCGATCTCGTCCTCGGCCTGAAACGTCTTGACGCCGAAATGTTTGCGATCAGCAAGTTCTTCCAGGATTCCGCTCGCGGGCGTGATCGGGTAGGAGCCGTAGAACATGTCGATGTTGCTGCGCTTGGCGGCGGCCAACAGCCCCCATGCCAATGCGGTGTTGCCCATCAGGTTCTTGTACTTGCCCGGCGTCAGGTTGGCGGGCTCCACTTTGAACGTGCTGACAAATGCCTCTGTCGTTTCGCCATAGTTCCAGCCGGCTCGCAGCGCTTTCTCGTTGGCGTGGGCGATTTCCGGTCTCTTGCCAAATTTGTCGGCAATGAAGCGGAGCGTGGGATCCAAGCCTCGACCGTAGAGGAAGTAGAGTAGCCCGACGGCAAAAAAGTTCTTGCAGCGGTCCTGCAACTTCGTGTTCAGCCCGGTGTCTTCCACCGCTTTGCGGGTGATCGAGGTCATGGGGACCTTGATCAACCGATAGGTTTCAGAGAGCACTGGGTCGTCAAGCGGGTTCGCCATGAGCTTGGCGAGTTCCAAATCGCGCTTGTCGAAATTGTCGCTGTTGACGATCAGAATCCCGCCTTTGCGGAGATCCGGCACGTTGGTGACCAAGGCGGCGGGGTTCATCGCCACCAGGGCGTCGAGCTCGTCGCCCGGGGTGAAGATATCGGTCGAGGCGAATTGCACCTGATAACCGCTGACGCCAGCCCGAGTGCCTCGAGGGGCGCGGATTTCGGATGGGTAGTCAGGGAACGTTGCGACATCGTTGCCAGCCATCGCCGAGGTGTTCGTCAGCTGCGTACCGCTGACTTGCATCCCGTCGCCGGAATCGCCCGCAAGCCGAATCGTCGCTGACTCGATAGTGAATTGCTCTCGCGTGAACTTGGCCGCGTCTTCTGTGGTCGTAGACATCGTCGACTCACATCTCGCTTCAAAAAGAACGTGGTAGTGATTGGTGGGCGCAGGGAGAAGAGCTAGGCTCCTTCTCGCTCCTGCGTAACGTGGTGGGGGTCCGGCGGAAGGTTGTAGACGACGTCCGGAAAATGGGTGACCAAGTAGTGGACGAGCGATGAAGTCTTGACGACCCCGACCGGCTTGCCATCATCATCGATGACAGGCAATCGTCGGTAGCCGCCCGAGCTCATCTGGGAAATCGAATCGCCGACGGTGGTCGCGGACGAAATCGTGTTCGGCTCCCCGGTCATCACCTCCGACACGGGGCGATCGAGCGAACTGTTGGCGGCCATCAGCCTCAAGGCGTCTCGCTCGGTGAAAATGCCTTTCAGCACTTCTTCGTCGTCACACACAAGAATGGCGCCCGTATTGCAATTCTTGAGTTCGGCGAACACTTCTCGAATTGGCGTCGCTAATGAGCAGCAGACGGGCTCGGACATGCACTCAAGCGTGACCGTCTCATCGTGTAGATCTAATCGAAAATCCAAGCTTCACCTCGACCCTTGGAACTCCATACGAAACACACCTTGGGGTCTCATAAACCTGGAGAAACCCGCAAAGTAATGCCAAACCGCGCAGCCTAACACCCGATCGAGAAAGCGACAAGGCTTCGACTGCCGATTGCTCTCCTGATTGTCTAAAATCAAGCCGAAATCCGCTGTTCTTCGGCGAGTCCGTCTCGGCGCGCCCCGGCATCCTGACAGCCAACCTGACAGCCAACCTGGACAGCTCGGCGTTGAGGCGATTCTTGGCTGTCGCAAGCGATCCAGACAACCTCTGCAACCCCCAAACCTCTTCTAGTTTCGTCAATGTACCGACCTTCTCCACACGAGAAAACATCAATCAACCTTAGGTTTCTTTCCTGATCCCTGGTAGAACCGGGACAAGTCAACTGCCCCGCTTCGCTGTTCTTCCTCGAGAAGCTTGATTCGCACCTCCATCCGTTCGACGCGACGCAGGAGTTGTGGAATCAGTTCTGCCGTCTGGTTCGGTTTGGGCGGTCGCGGAACTCGCGGATAGCCCAAGTGACGTTGTAGTGCGGCGAACAGGTAGAGCGGGTCCTTGCGGCGATTTGCCCAGGCGATGCGTCCCTCTTTCTCGCCGAACAGCAAGACCGTTTGCTCGTCCCACTCCTGACCTCGCTGCCTGGCGACGACTCGAGAATGCGGGCTGCGGACAAAGACCAGGTCGGCCATGTCGACCAGCCCAATCTGCCGCCGCACCGTGAGGATCCAACTTCGCCACGACTCGTCAAAAACCGGGTCGCCGGCCATCGCCTCAAGACCCTGATCGTATCGCAAGCGGTTCCGGCAAAGCGTCTCAAACTGGTAAAAGAACAGGCCTTGAGGGTCTGGATCCGTCGCGCGATATTCCGCCTCTCGGTGCAAGACTTGGAACGCCATCTCCATCGAGAAACGCCCCTGCTCGCGCTCCGCTTCCAGCACCACGTAGGTTTGAAATGGGGCGAAGTAATGCCCCAATCGCTGCATGGCCTCGCCCATCATGCCCACATGTTTGAGCTCGGTGAGGAGGAACTCAACAGCCATCACCAACTTGGATGTCGCCAACAATTCTTCGCGCACATAGGCCAACAACTCCTGAAGCGGAGTCCGCTCCTTGAGGCGTTCCAGCACGACGTGGAAGAAGTGGGCCTGCTCCACGTATTCATCATTTTCTAACCGCATGGGCTCGATGGTTCCGGCGAAGGTTTCCTGGGGGCCGCGGGCTTGGCCGCATTATCCCGTTTCGGCCCCTCCGCTTCTTTCTTGAGCACGCGGTCGAGAAACTTGATCGCCATGGCCCGAGCCGTCTCGTCAAAGAACGTCGGCAGGTGACCTCGCTTGGGGACCGTGTGGAACGAACTATCGACACCTGACTTCTTCAACAGCTGATGTAAAGCGTCGCTGCTGCTCAACGGCACCAAACGGTCGCGTTCACCGTGAAAAAAGAAGAAGGGTGGAGCGCTGGGGGAGGCGAATGTCAGCGGCGATGCTTCTCGGTAGATGGCGGGGTTCTGAGCGCGGGACCCGCCGAGGAAGTAGGCCAAGTTGGTGCTTTCTCGCCCAATCCAATCGAAGCTGCATGGCGCCCCGCCCGCGACGACGGCCTTCAAATGGCCGGCGCCGCGAGGCCGCTGCTGTTTGTCGGTGACAGCAAGCAACGACACCAAGTGTCCTCCGGCCGAGTAACCGTAGGCGCCGATTCGAGACTTGTCGATCCGATACTTGTCCGCGTTCGTTCGCATCCAAGCCAGGGCGTCGCGGCAGTCCTTCAACTGAGCGGGGAACTTGTGCTTTGGGGCCAAGCGATAGTCAATCGCCGCCACCGTATAACCGTGCCGCGACAACTGATTGGCATGAAACAACATGTTCCATTTGCTGCCCGCCGCCCAAGCGCCTCCATGCACCATCAGGACACCGGGGAACGGCCCCTCGCCAGGGGGCATGTAGATGTCCGCCAGCAACTCCACACCGTCTCGATTGGCGTACGGCAGCGCACGAATCCGAGTGAGCTCGCTTGCCTCGTGCGGCTCAGCGCGAATTGGTCTCGCCAAAGCGGTCGTCAAAGCGAACGTAAGCATCAACCCCACAGGCAGCCGCCAAAACGAGTTGGCGGTTCCGCGGACAGGGGCGCCAGGGACAGGGGCGACGCGGAAAGGGACGGGAGGCGTCTTGGGGACTGGATGGGCAAACATAAGGTACTGGGGCCTGCTAGAAGGCGACGGGCTTCAGAGACTATAATACCGTTCTATTGGTTCTGGACAAATCCGCCAGTCTTCCTCCCCGCCACTCCCCTCCCTGCAGGCCCCCTCATGTCCTTCGAATTTTCAACGATTCAAGAGGCCGTTGACGCGATTCGCCAAGGCGAAGTGATCATCGTCGTTGACGCGGAGGACCGTGAGAACGAAGGCGACTTCATTTGCGCCGCCGAAAAAGCGACTCCGGAGGTCGTCAACTTTGTCATGAGCGGCCGAGGCATTCCCTGCGCTCCGGTTCTCCCCGAGGACTGCGAGCGACTCGATTTGTCCCCCATCGTCGAGAACAACACGGCGCCGCTGGCGACCGCCTACCGCACGCCAGTCGATCACCACACGGTGAAAACAGGCATTACCGCCGAGGAGCGCTGCCGCACGATTAATGCGCTGGCCGACCGCAAATCACGCCCCGAGACGTTTGTGCGACCCGGCCATGTGCCGACGCTGGTCGCCAAAGAGGGGGGCGTGCTTCGCCGAGCCGGACATACCGAAGCCGCCGTCGATCTGGCCCGCATGGCAGGCTTGGCCCCCGCTGGCTTGCTCTGCGAAATCCTCGACGATACGGGAGATCGGGCCTCCCGCGACCAATTGCGCGAGATTGCACGCAAGAACAACTTGAAGATGATCTCGATCGAAGCCCTGATCGCCCACCGCCGAGTCAGCGAAAAGCTCGTGTCGCGAGGCGTTGAGGCTCGCTTGCCCACCTCCTACGGCGAATTCACGCTGGTCTACTACGACGTTCGCTACGAATCCCAGAACCCTCTGGCCCTGGTCTTGGGCGACCCCGCCAAGGCCGATAAACCGCCGCTCGTCCGCATGCACTCAAGTTGCTTTACGGGTGACTTGATTCGATCGCTGAGGTGCGACTGCGGCGACCAACTTCACATGGCGCTGGAGATGATCAGCAAGGAAGGTGCAGGCGTGCTGGTCTACCTTCCTCAAGAGGGCCGTGGGATTGGGCTGATCGAGAAGATCAAAGCTTATGCACTGCAGGACGGCGGACAGGATACCGTCGAAGCCAACCAGTCGCTCGGACACAAGGCCGACCTGAGAGACTATGGGATCGGGCTACAGATTCTCAAGGATCTGGGGCTGCACGAAATCAGGCTATTAACGAACAACCCAAAGAAATCGGACGCTTTCAATATCCGAGGTTTTGACATCGAAGTCGTCGACCAAGTTGCCATTGTGCCGCCAGCCAACAAACACAATGCAAGCTATTTGGCCACGAAACGAGATAAGCTGGGCCATCACCTCCCGGCCGAGATGTAGACAAAAGCGGTCCGCGACGCGCCCATTTTGATGCCGCTTTGAGGTTCGCCGACAGCCTTACTCCGACAGCAGGCAACTCGCAATTTCGCTGGCGCCGTCGATACCCAAAGCTTCCCGTTCTTCGCGCAGCAGCCGGTTCGAGTCGGAGAGCAAGTGGCGAACGGCCACGACCTGCGACAGATCGCTCCGCCAGTCGCCATCGCGGGCAAGACGGTCCAGCCAGTGACGGTAGATAGCAATCGGACCGTCTCGATAAAGCGGTTCTTCGGGCCGCTCACCGCGTCTCTGCAACAGCAGCCGGACCGCTTCATCTTCCCGCCGATTCTCGCATAAATCGTTGACCCAGCGTTGGTGGATGTGCAGGTCGTTGGCGAGAAAAGGACCGTAACTTGAGTCAATCGCCATCCCCCGGCCGAGCAACTCAATCGCCTCGGCGAATTGGTTCGCGTGCACCTTGGCGAGCGCCCAGTTGTTATAGGCCGCCAGTCGATTCGACTGGGCCGTGCGATCTTGCTTGTCGAATTGCAGGCTCACGTCTAGCTGCTCCAACGCTTGGGAAAACCGCTCGTGCTCGAGGAAGTAGACGCCGCGGTTGTAGAAGATCTTGCCGACCAACTGGACATCCGAAACCACGCGTCCCGCTCGTGGGTTCTTCCGCTGAGCCTGCTCGAACCAAGTCGGGCAGGTCGTTTCCACATCCCCGCCGAGGTCGGCATCCAAGCGGCAAAAGACGTGGGCTGGAGCGGCAACCGCCCGAGTCGGCGCGGCGGACGCTCGGCAGAGTGTCTGGTAGAGAATGGTGGCGGTCACGCAGTTGTAGTCACCCGTCTCCAGCAACCGAGTGAGATCGTTCTGGCCGCTGCGGTATTCACCTCGCAAGACCTCTCGGTGCATGAATCGAAACAGCTCAACTCCCCGTTTCTCCGCGTCGACCTTCGCCGCGGCTCGCACCGACGCACTCACGATTTGGGAGAGCTTCCGGCCAGCCAGTTCATACTCCCGCTGCTCGAGGTCGCGACCGGCGATCAAGGCCGCTTGGCTCAATGAGAACTCGTCCAACGAACCGTCAGAAGCGTCGGCGAGCAAAGCACTTCTCAGTGAGTTCGCCTGACCCGCACCAGCCGCTGTCGCGGCGCCAACCGACCATGCCAATGCAACGACCGAGAGTATCCTGGCAAACGAGAATGCACTGCCGATCGCTTGAATAATCATTGATGCTTTTGTCCGATTTGGCTCGTCTCTATTACGCACCACCACATTCGCGATGTGGCGTTACGTAAACATACGATGCAAAAAGCCAACACGGACGGCGCCAGGCGCAGTTTCCCCCGATTTCCTAGGTGGCACATTCGCTACAAGCCGAGCACTTTGTCCAACCCGCAAGCGGCCTGCTGATCCGAGTTTGCCAAGAGGTGGATTTTGACGTAAATAACTTAAGGGCGGCTCGTCGACGCCACAGCACCGGGAAGGCGAAATCCCACGTCTTTGCCCGATCTCTTCCATTCAATTCGACGGCGCATCCGGGTGGCGCACCGATGAGCAGAACTATCGCAGGCGAATGGCAGCCAACTGTGGATCCAAACATGTCCCTGGCTGCAAGCCTGCCTGTGATCTCGCCCGCTGGCCATGACCCCATTGGCGAGCGGGTCCAAGCTGCTCTGGTGGGTGTCCAGCCGACTCGCGAAGTGGTGGAGCGGCGGCGAGAATCTCGACACCCGTTCCCCTACCCTGTCCGCATCACGCCCGTGACAACAAAGGGTCGGCTGATGCCGGAATTGTCGCTATTCGTGCTGGGCAAACACCTCTCACGTCTCGGAATGGACTTCTACCACCTTGAACCAGTGCCCCACCGCCGAGTGATCGCCACGCTTCCTTGCGGCGCCTCCCCGTCAGTCTCGATGTTGATGGACCTGACCTGGTGCCGCTTCGGCGCCCATCGCTGGTACGAGAACGGCGGGAAGTTCGTGCAAGCACTGCGCACTCTGACGGAACCAACCGACGCGGAGACCCTCGGCGAACTGACCCTACTTTAAATGAGACGCCAAGCTCACAGGGCAACCATCGCTGTGGCAGTCGCCGGCTGGTGAAATATCGACAGACTTTTTTAACTCAGCGGGCTTCTACTTAGCGGGCTTCTTCTCAGCGGGCTCAGCGGCCTTCTTGTCGCCAAGCAATTGTTCGAGCCGTTCACCCAGCATGGGTCCGCGGACGTGAATGGCGACCACGTTTCCATCGCGTCCGATGAGCACGACGAAGGGGATGCCATCGATTCCCAGCGAGTTGGCGAACTCGTCGGCGCCGAACCCTCTTTTTGCTGAGTCCTTTCCGAGGACCGAGGGCCAGGGCAGTTCTTGAGATTCGAAGAACGCGGCCAAGGCCTTGGGGTCTTCGTCCAAGTTGTACCCAATCACCTCGAAGCCTTTGTTCTTGTACTTCGCGTAGTTGGCCGCGATGTTCGGCATCTCTTGTAAGCAAGGTTGACACCAGGTGGCCCAGAAATCGACCAGGACCACTTTGCCTTCGTAGTCACTCCATTGCAGTTCCCCGCCGCCAACTTTTTCGCCGGAAATCGGCAGGGGTTTGCCGATCAGGGCGAGTCGTTTTCTGGCCGAGCTGACGGCCTGCTTGACGTACTCTTGAATTCGCAGTTCCTTGCTCGTGGAAAACGCAACCTCGATCGTATCGTTGATTTGGCCGGCCTCTCTGTAATGGCCTCCAAATTCCATGTACTGAGCAGACTGAGCGAGTAACTGAAGAGTGGGCAGCCCTCGATTCTCCAGCTTGGCGGCGGCTTGAGCCGCCTTAACGACATCCCCGGCCGCTCCGGTCTTGCCCGTCATGGCCGCTTCGATCTTTTCGCCGATCTTGAACTCAGCCAAGGCGATGCCTTCCTGAAAACTCTTGACCGATTTCACGATATCTGGATCCTTGTCGTTTTCAAAACACTTGACGACAGCATCCGCGCAGCGATGGCCCTCTTCGTCAAAACCCAAGCGAAAGAGCTGAATGGATGTCTCCTGAGTGATCTGGAACAGCTCGGCTGACTTGGGTTCCTCTTTCAACACGGCGATAACTTCGTCTGCGACCCATTTTGGGTCCGCGTCATCGGTGTGGGCGAGTTCGCCTGCCGAGACCGCCAAGTACAACAACCGGCCTTTGCTGGCAAGCTGCGGAATCGGGTGGTCCTTCAGCGCTGTGACAAAGTGCTTGACGTGGCCCAGCAAATCGGGTTGCCCCAACTGGTTCAGCCGGTTGAGCGAATCGATCTTCACATTGACCCCGAGCAGCTTCTGCTCGACCGACGAGTCCGCTGTGTTCATCAGCATTTCGCTGGCCCGGATCCGGCCACGCAGGACAGCTTCGGCTTCAATGCGTTGAGCTTCTAGCGAGTTGGTTTGTGGTTCGACACGACCGAGTTTCGCGAGATGGGCGACGAGCTCCTTGGGCGTGGCGTTTTTGTCGGGATTGTAGGCTTCCCAGTTGATTGGCGCCGATCCGCCGCCACCTGTCGCGCTGACGCCGGGCTGAGGGTTGCCCCCGACCGCGCGCGGCCTTTGGTCTCCGGCTGGCTTGCCTTGGTCTCCGGCTGGCTTGCCGGGTGTTCCCTGGTCACCCTTTCCCGAGTCTTCCGGCGGCGCCGGCGGCGGCGTACCCGCGTCGTCAGTCGTGGGCAGGGGCTGCGGATCGATCTCACCTTTGGGTCGGGGATCCACCGCTGGGGCGGGGGCGACAGGCAGACTTTCGGTCAGGGCTGGCTGGCCGCTGGCCGGATCGTCTGGTTCGCTTGGCGGAGCGCTCGGCGGCTGAGGCAAATCACCGCGACTTGGTACGGCTGGCTGAACGGGCGTCGTCGGCTCGTCGTCCACCTCATACTTCTTCGCCTCGGCAATCGGTTCCGATTCATCGCTTTGGCAGCCCGCGACGAAAAGCAGGCCCAAGGCGAGGCCCAAGCTCATGAAAGCGGGGGAATAGCATCGCAACATCGGTGAGGTCCCTTGTAGGCTAAAGCGAAGAAGGCAGGTTCCGTATGTAGGTCAGGCTCAATCGGTTTTCTCCAAGTGTCGCCGATCGACGAAAAAGCCGAGCAAGCACCCATTCTATGGCCCCACGCTGGCACTAGCCTAGACCATTTTAAGTGCTGGGGGACGCGTCTGCCGCGGTTCAAACCACAAAAAGCCGAGGCTTTCCCGAATAGACTGTCGCTCGACCGCCAGCACTGCGAGAGCGAGCCGCCCGCGACAGGGTCGATTTCCAGGCCGAGACACGATCCCGTCTCGATCACGACAGGCTCGGCCATCGAGGATGGGCGCGGCCCTAACGACCGAAACTCCAGCGGATGATAGGATTGTCAGGCCGGAAAAGCTGGTCGCCTCCCCGACCGAATTCGGAGAGGCAGCCACGATGTGGAAACGTGGGCGTTCGGTCTCGACCGGACTTCGTTTCGCAGCTAGTCAGATTTAGCAGCGTTGTTGGACTTAGCAGCCGCGTTGGATTTAGCAGATTGTCGGATTTCGCATGGGTTACAAGTCGCTTCATCAGTGCGCCGCCGACTTGAAGGCCCACGGCAAGCTGATCGAAATCGATGGGCCGATTGAGGCAAACCTGGAGGCGGCGGAGATCCATCGCCGCGTCTTCGAGCGGGGCGGGCCGGCGATCCTGTTTTCCAATGTTGTCGGCTGCCGGTATCCAATGCTCTCCAATCTGTTCGGGGACATCGAGCGAACTCGCTTTCTGTTTCGCGACACGCTTGATCGCGTTCGTTCTCTGATCCAGCTGAAGATCGATCCCAATCAATTCTGGCGTCGCCCGGCCCGCTACCTGGACGCGGCTCGGCTCGGTTTGGCGATGAGACCGAAACGAGTGTCATCGGGGGCCGTGGTCTCAACTCAGATCAAGATCTCGGACCTCCCACAACTTGTCAGCTGGCCTGATGACGGAGGGGCTTTTGTCACTTTGCCGCAAGTCTATTCGGAAGACCCCGACTCGCCCGGTTTGGGGCGATCCAACCTGGGGATGTACCGCATTCAATTGTCGGGCGGAGACTACCGCAGGGATCAGGAGGTGGGACTTCACTATCAACTCCACCGCGGAATCGGCGTGCACCACGAGTCGGCTTTGAGGCGAGGCGACCCGTTTCGAGTCAATGTGTTCGTGGGCGGAACGCCGTCGATGTCGCTGGCTGCCGTGATGCCGTTGCCTGAGGGCGTATCGGAGCTCGGGTTTGCCGGCGCGCTGGCGGGACACCGCATTCGGATGCTGCATGGCGAGTCGCCGTTGCCGATCTACGCCGATGCCGATTTCTGCATCACAGGCGTCGTCCATCCGGACCGGCTGTTGCCCGAAGGACCTTTTGGCGATCATCTCGGCTATTACAGTCTTCGGCATCCCTTTCCCGTGTTGGAAGTGGAAAAGGTCTTCGCACGCCACGAAGCGATTTGGCCGTTTACGGTGGTCGGTCGGCCACCCCAGGAGGACACCGCGTTTGGCGCGATGATTCACGAGCTGACCGGGCCGATCATCCCCACCGTCATTCCTGGCGTTCGAGCCGTGCATGCCGTCGACGCTGCCGGCGTCCACCCCTTGTTGCTGGCGATTGGCAGCGAGCGTTACACGCCCTACCTGGAATTGACGCAACCACAGGAACTGCTTACGCAGGCGAACGCGATTCTCGGCCAAGGACAAATGTCGCTCGCCAAGTATGTCTGGATCGCCAACGGTTCCGACGATCAAGACCTGGATATTCGGAACGAGAGAGCCTTCTTCCACCATATGCTCTCACGAGTCGATTGGCGGCGGGACCTGCACTTCTACACGAAGACGACGATCGATACGTTGGACTACTCGGGCGACGGGCTCAGCCGTGGCTCCAAGGTCGTGATTGCCGCCATCGGTCCGGCTCGCCATGAACTCGCGACCGAGCTGAGCGGACTGTCGCCGCTCCCAGACGGATTCTCCGAGCCTCATCTGGCGTTGCCGGGCGTGGTAGTCGTTCGAGCACCAGCTTGCCAGACCGACGATCAACAATTGCGGTCCATCTGCAGTTCGCTTGAGGGCGACGAAACGTGGAATCGATTCCGCCTGATCGTGCTTTCGGATGACCCCAGCTTCGCCGCCAGGTCCCTGGGCAATTTCGTCTGGTCGACCTTCACTCGCAGCAACCCAGCCTCCGACATCGACGGAGTTGGCGCGTTCGTTGATAACAAACATTGGGGTTGTAGCGGTCCCTTGGTCATCGATGCTCGCCGCAAACCCCGGCATGCTCCGCCCCTGCTGGAAGACGACGAGATCAGCCGAAAAGTTGACGCGATTGCTGCTCGCGGAGGTCCCCTGGCAACCTATCTTTGAGCAAGGGAACGCAAGTAAATGCAAAGTGAAGCGTGAGCAGGAGCGAAGAGGTGTTGTTGGAATTCGGTGAAACTCCCGTCGAATTGGTGTGGTTCCTCGCGGCCTGGCTATTCGGGCTGGGAGCCTGCATTGGCAGTTTCATGAATGTGGTCATTTATCGAATGCCTGCGAAACTTCCGATCTGGATGCCCAATTCGCGCTGCCCGCACTGCCTGCATTCAATCCGCCCATCTGACAACATTCCGATTCTCAGCTGGCTGCTGCTCCGCGCAAAATGCCGCGACTGCCACGCCTCGATTCCCTCACGCTATCCAGCCGTCGAGCTGCTGGTCGGTTCGCTGTTTCTTCTTTTTGGGCTGCTTGAGGGGCTCACCCGCGGCGCCAACCTGCCCCTGGGATTGGCCTTGGGCGACATTTCGATCTGGGTCATTTACGGCACCCACATGATGTTGCTCTGCGTGATCACCTGCGCCGCCTTCATCCGTTTCGACGGTCATGAGCCGCCGACTCGACTGTTTGCGGCGCCAATCGCGATGGGTTTTGTGGCGAGTGGAATCCTCGGCGGACTCGCCTCGTCCGGGCCGCTCGGCATGTCGGTTTTGGCCGCCATGCTCGGTCTTCTCGCGGGCGGTGCGATCGGCGTGTTCGCGACGGCAGCCGCCCATCCGCGCTGCGGCGGCCTGGGGGGAATTCTGGAGTGGGCAATTATCGGGCAGATTCTCGGCTGGTATGCGGTCTGCTGGATCGCCATCTCCGTGGCCGTGCTGGCCGCCCTTCAGACGCTTGCCCGCGGCTCGCTTACGCGAATGCCAATCAGCGGGCTCATGCTGGTTTCCGCCGCGGTGTGGTTGCTGAACTGGCGGACCATCGTCGAACTTGTTCCCCAATGGACTCGCGACTCCGACCCCATCCTGCTCGGTGTCGCCGTCCTCTTCGCCTTCGCACTCTCCGCCGCCAACATGAGGGTCCCTGCAGGGGTCCGTCCTGTTCCCGCCGCAGGCTAACGGGCGTCTGGCCCGCCGAGACCGGTGGCGCTGTGAGTCGCTTCCGGCGCGCCGCCTGAGCGCTTATCCAGCCGCTTTGGCAAAGGCCTTTTGGGCGGCGACGAGGCACTGTTTCATGTCGTCGATGGGGTTGTCGGGATTCGCTTCGTATTCCAAAGAGACAGCGCCGTCCGCGGGAAACTTGATCTTCTTGAGTGCTTTGAAGAGGCCGACCAGGTCCAGATGGCCCGAGCCGATGATGACGTTGCGCGAGTGCTTCTCGCGTTTCTCTTCGTCTTTGATGTGCAGGGCGAACACGCGTTTGCCGAGCTTGAGAACGGCGTCGACCGGATCTTCCTTCGAGCGAATGAAATGGCCCGTGTCGACGCAGGCGCCGATCAACGGATGATGATCCTTGACCGCCTTCTCCACATCGGAGATTTTGTCGTACAGTGCGTCGGGTCCGTGGTTGTGAATCGCGATGCGAATGTTGTATTCCGCGACCAGCTTGTCCAGGCTGTCAAAGGAATCAAGTTGAGGATTGGCTGTGATGTTCTTGATGCCAACTCGCTTGGCGAATTCAAACGTCTTTCGATTGGCATCGTGATTTTTGGTGAAGCCGTTGACGCCGTGAGCGCTGATCGAGATCTCAGCCTTCTTGAGCAGCGACTTCAGTTCGCCAATCTGGGCCGCGTCAGCGTCCAAAGGAAGATGCTTCGAATAGAATTCGACATGGTGAAGGCCCATGCCTTGCAGGTGCCGAATCGCCTCGTGCACCGTGAATTTTCGCAGCGAATAACTTTGAGCGCCCATCGGCAGACCGCCGTAAGCTTTCTTGCCTTTAGCGGCGAGGATGGCCGGGACGTCGAACAGGGTCGCCCCCGCGGCGGCGGCGGCGGAAAGGGCCATGAATCGTCTTCGTGAGTGCATCGTTGCGCATCCTGTCAATGTAAGGGCCAGGTTGTGAGGTCAAGCTGTTGGGTCAAGTTGGCCGCTAAAGGTGGTGGTGGGGCAGTGGGCCGATCCTAAACTGCGGCGGAGCAAATCTCAAATCATTCGTCGAAATTGGCCGTCCCGAGATCCGGCTCGAATGACTCTTCGATCAGTTCGCATTCAGGCAGTGAATTGATAAACACCCGACCGTACGGTTTCGAGTAGATTCGCGGATCGAGAATCACCACGATACCCTGGTCCCGATTCGTGCGGATCAGGCGTCCAAAACCTTGCCTCAATTTGAGTACGGCTTGCGGTAACTGGTATTCAGCAAAGGGGTTGCCGCCAGTCTCGCGAATCGCCTCCAAACGAGATTCCAGCAGAGGGTGGTCGGGGACGGCGAAAGGCAGCTTGGCGATGATTACGTTTTGCAGGGCCTCACCGGGGACATCGACGCCCTGCCAGAAACTATCGACGCCCAGCAGCACGCCGCGCGGGTTCGCCTTGAATTTGTCGAGCAATTGACTCCGCGGCGTCCCGTCCGCCTGGCTGTACAAGGCCATGTCGCGGGCTGCCAACCAAGGCGTCAGGGCCTGCCCCACGGTGCGCATCATCGAGTAGCTCGTGAACAACACAAAGGCTCGGCCATCACTCCGTTCCACATATCGCTTCACCATCGCCAGACACTGCAATTCATGCTTGGGCCGCTCGCGGGATGGATCGGCCATGCCGCGGACGACGATCAATGACGCCTGCCGACGAAAATCGAACGGACTTCCGAGCTTCTTGGTTTGGCATTGAGTAATCCCCAGTCTTGTCTTTTGAAACTCAAACGGCGAGTCGCCGTCGCCGACAGCCATCGTCGCGCTGGCCATGATGACGGTCTTCGTCTTCTGAAACAACTGTTCCCGCAGGATCGGGCCGACGTCCACTGGCGCCGAGTTGAGTGAGACGCGGCGGCCGTATCGCGCGGGGGCGTTCTCCGTCCAGTAGACGTTTCGATCCGACAGTTGTTTCACCCAATCGTCAACGCCAGCACTCAGCGACTTGAGGCGATCACAGGCCGATTCAAAATCTTTGCGCTCCGATGGGTCGGTCAAACTGGAAGCGTGTCGACCAATCATGCTCGCCAGTTTGTTCAGCACCGGGGACAATTGGTTATGGCTGATAAAGCGTTCGCGAACCCGGCCGGTCCGATTCTCCTCTCGTTCGCTCCAGTCCAGAACGCTGTTAAAGAAGTGTTCGGCCACCACGCGGCAACGCTCGACCTCGTGCTCCTCGGATTTCAAACCATGATGACGAAGCAGACCTTTGTGAGTCCGGTCGTTGTAGAGTTTGTTCAAGGTGTACTCGACCTGGCCGCTCGTTATCGTCAGGCCGAGATGCGAGCCGGCCACCGATTCCAACGTATGGGCTTCGTCAAAAATCACCACGTCATAGTCTGGCAAGATGCTGACGTTAATCTGTCGCAGAGCCAAATCGCTAAAGAAGAGCGCATGGTTCACCACGATGATCTGAGCGTTCTCGACACGGCGCCTAGCTTGGTAATAGAAACAATGGTCGTACGATCCGCATGCGCGGCCCAGACAATTCCCGCTGTCGCTAGCCACTTCGCCCCAGACGTTCGCCGTGGTCCGGAACCGCAGATCGCTGCGGGAACCGTCGTGGGTGCCGCTGGCCCATTGCCGGATGCTGCGGAGTTCCTCTAGCTGGGCCTCATCGTTGAACAGGCTATTGGACCTCACGAGCGCGGATTCCATTCGTCGCTGGCTGAGGTAGTTGTTTCGACCCTTCACCAGAACCGATGAGAATTCGCGAGGAATCACGGCGTTCAACAGCGGAATGTCCTTCAAGAGCAGTTGTTCTTGAAGACTGATCGTGTGGGTCGATATCACCACTCGACGGGACTCGGTATTGGGCTCCGTGGCCCAGAGAATGGCGGGAGCCAGATAGGCGAAACTCTTGCCGACGCCCGTCCCCGCCTCGACGATCAAGTGATTCTCGGAGCAGATCGCATCCGCGACAGCCCGAGCCATCTCGAGCTGCTGAGGCCGCTCCTCGTAGTGATCGAGACGAGCCGCAATTCGACCCTCAGGCCCAAGGATCTCGTCAGCAGTCAATGGGTTGGACATGGGACCCACCATAACAACCAAGGTGATTTCGAGGAATCCTCGTGACCGGCGAACTGTCGCGGGGGTGGCGAAGACAACCCGTGAATTCGGCGTGGGCGCAATCCGTGCCGCCGCAATCCGGACGTGGGGCGGCGATATTTGGGTTTGGATCGTGGCGCAACCCAGGGCTGCGCTTGCGGCTGCGCCGCGTTGCTTTCCCTGGGCTGACATAGGTCGCCCTTTCAGGGCGGGCAACGCCCACGCCGAATTAGGGTCCAATTCTGGCCCCGATCCCCAGTCGTTGTTATGCTGAACTGTTCACATTTGCCGGCGGCGACGGCGCGGTTCATCACGAACCGGCCCACGTTTCGGCGGTCGGAAAGCGTGCGGCGAGCCGCCTTGAGAATTGAGGCGTGCTGGCGGATAGGCCCCGCACGGGCAGGAGCAGACGCGAAGATGTCGATTGAGTTTCACTGCGACCATTGCGGCAACCTCGCGCGCACGCCCGACGCGATGAGGGGTCGGCGCGTTCAGTGCCCCAAGTGCAACGCGAAATTGGAGATTCCCGAGAAGTCGGAGACCGACTCTGTGAACGAGGACGATTTGCTGCTCGGGTTCCAGGCGGATGACGCAAAGACCCATTCGTCGGGCCCGATTGAGTTTTTCTGCAAGGGCTGTCGGAAGTTGGTGCGTACCCCCGCCACCGCGGCAGGGAAGAAAGGCAAGTGCCCCCACTGCGACGCGGTCGTCCGTATCCCGCGGCAGTCGACGGCGGTGCAAGGCGAGCAAGAACCCGCGCCGAAGTCGGCCGCGTCGGATTCAATTCGGTTCCAATGCCCCCACTGCGACCATTCTGTGTCCACCCCCGCGTCGGCGGCGGGCAAGAAGGGCCAATGCCCGAATTGCACAGCTCAGTTTCACATCCCCCAACCCGGATCGACTCTCGCTGGGGCTTTGAAAACGGGCAAGCGAGCGAAGACGAGAAAGAAGCCTACTTTCCGCGATTCGGCCCAGTCACCTAATACCGCGGCCGCTGGGAACCCCATCGAATTCCATTGCCAGTCCTGCAACAAATTGGTTCGCACACCGGCCAGCGTGGCAGGCAAGCGGGGCAAGTGCCCCCACTGCCAGGCCCTGATGGATATCCCCTCTCACTCCACTCTCAAGCCTCAAGCCGGACTGGCGGCGGCGCCGGCAAAAAACCAAGCAGGGGCAAAGAGAGCGGCGAAGACTGGGCCGGCCAGAGCGCCCGCGAAGGGTGGGGTGGAATTCGATTGTCCCAGTTGCAACAAACTGGTCCGCACGCCAGCCGGCTCGCAAGGCAAAAAAGGGAAGTGTCCTCATTGCGGCCTGGTTCTGAGGATTCCGAGTTCTTCATCGCCCTCCCCCGCACGCCAACCGGTGTCCAAACCGGCGACCACGTCGCCCGATGGCGACATTCAGTTCAGCTGCCCCAGCTGCGGGGAAGACGTGCGGACGCCAGGCCAAACGGCGGGCAAGAAGGGCCGCTGCCCCCATTGCACATCCATTCTTGCGATTCCATCGTGAACCAGCTTGACGCCGAAACTGGCTGTCGCACCTCGCCCCGCTCCGAAAGCCGATTCGCTATCACCTCTCGGAGGCCTGACTCCGGTCGCAAATGGCGGCCAATTCAGCCGGTCGGCCAACAGTGCTTCGCCGAGCGGGTTGACGCCTGTCAGCGGGCCCACGGCATCTTCCGGGTTGACGCCTGTCGGCGGCCCCACGGCGCCCTCGGGTTTGACGCCGGTCAACGACCCATCGACGGCATCCGGTTTGACGCCCATCGCCGGCGGCCAATCAGCTGCGGCGGGACTCACCCCCATTCAGCCGGGACCGTTGCCCACGCTGACGCCCGTTGGCTCGGGCGCACTGACGCCTCTCGGGCCGACGCCCCTGGGATCGCTTGGCGACACCTCTCAAGACTGGGCGGCGTTCGAATCGGCGGCGCCGGCGGCGAGAGGCGGGCTGTCGTCTCCCAACCCGTTTTCTTCGCCGAAAACGGTGACGGCGCGACCTCAGAAACCAATCCGGGACGACAATCGATGCGGGTTGCCTTGGGAACTGAGCCAAGAAGACGCGAAACTCAGCCGCACGGTAAAGATGGTCCTTTTCAGCCCAAGTGAAGCATTCTCCACGATGAGGTGCTCGGGCGGATACGGCGGCCCGATCGGCTACCTTTGTCTCTCCACCGTCGCTGGAATTGCAGCCCTCTTTGGCTGGGGGCTTCTCGGCGCATTTGCCATCGTCTGCTTGGGTGTTGCCTCGGGCGCCCCGGGGGAGGCGGTCGGGGGAAGCTTGACCAACATGGTGCTCTCATGCGCAGTCGCCGCAGTTGTCTTTATGGGCATCGGAATTCCCGCCCTGATCATGAATTCGTTCATTCAGGCCGGCCTGATCCACGTTGTGTTAATGATGCTGGGCAGCGCACGGAGGGATTTCGAAGCGACTTTTCGGGTGATTTGTTTCAGCTTGGGATCCTCAGCACTCATCTATGTGATCCCTTGCGTCGCGTCGCTGATCGCCCCGATTTTCTTCTTGATCGCTGTAATCACCGGGATCGCGCGAGCTCACGAGATATCGGGCGGCAAAGCGGCCCTCGCGGTGTTAGCGCCCGCCATAGTCATCGTGCCGATCTTCCTGTTGCTCATCTCGGGATAAGCGCAGCTCGAACCGGCAAGAGCACAGCGCATCTTCTGCAGGAGGACGCGGCTCAGGGCGAGTTGCCGCTGCGGGGATAGGGATGCGAGGCAACGACGCCTTCCTCGGGACTGCTGGCAGTCGCGTAGAGTCGTTTGGGAATGCGGCCCGACTGCCGCGCCCACCAACCGGCTTGCACGGCGGCCTGCATTGCCCGCGCCATGCCCACCGGGTCGCGAGCGTGGGCGATGGCCGTGTTGAGCAACACGCCATCAGCCCCAAGTTCCATGGCAAAGGCGACGTCGCTGGCGGTGCCGACTCCGGCGTCCACGATCACGGGGTAGTCGGGATCGCCATCCTTGAGATACTCCAGGCAAATCCGAATGTTGTTCGGATTCAGTACGCCTTGGCCGGAGCCGATGGGGCTGCCGGCCGGCATGACACTCACGGCGCCAGCCTGTTTCAGACGCCGGGCGGTCACCGGGTCATCGTTGGTGTAGCAGAGCACTTGAAAGCCCTCGGCGACCAAGCGCTCGGTGGCTTCCAGCGTCGCTATCGGATCCGGCAACAGCGTCTTTCGGTCGCCCAGCACTTCGAGCTTCACCCAATCGGCGCCCGAGTTGCCCAGATTGCTGAGGATCTCTCGGCCCATCCTCGCCGTTCGAACCGCGTCCTGAGCATTGAAACAACCGGCCGTATTGGGCAGCAGCACAGTCTTGCTCAGATCGATGAAGTCCAAGACGTTTTGACCTTCGCCGTCGTACAGCCGATCACGACGGACAGCCACCGTGACGCAATCGGCTCCCGACGCTTCGATCGACTCCCGCATCTGCGCCAGATCGTCGTACTTTCCCGTCCCCACGATCAGGCGGCTTGTGAGAAGGTGCTCGCCTATACGCACGCCATGGTCTAGCCGCGAGGCGTTTTCGATCTTGGTCTGGGCCATTCTGCTTATCCTCCGCCAACCAATCGAACCACTTCGACCTGATCCGCTTCCAGTAGGGAATGCAATCCGTGATCCGCCCGAGGTATCAGCTCGAGATTCACCTCAACGGCAACCTCCTGGCTTGGGATCTGCAGTTCGCAGAGCAGGTCAGCCAAGGTGGAGTTGTCGGGGGCCGAATGCGGCTCGCCGTTCAATGAGATCTTCATCGTCCTAGTTTTCCATCTCCCGCTAGCGGCGTGAAGGGGAGGTCGGACCAATCGGCCGATGATCGAAGTTCGATGAATGCCCTGACAGAGCGTAAGTTTTCCCAAGAAACTGGGCTCAGCACACGTCGGACGTTCGACTTTGAGGTTTGCTAGGGGTCCCCACGAGCCCTACAATGCCGGTACGGGCTCAGAAAAACCAAACCGTCCGGCGGCGGATCGCAGGGGAATCGGCTGACAGCCACCCAAGGGCCGCGGGCTTTAAAACTTCGCAGGAGGAATGAACAATGAAAAAGTGGCTCCACTTTAGCGCCGGCATTGGGATTGGACTCGTTTTCGGCCTCGGTATGCTCGTTGGGGCAATCGGCGCGTTCCGGTCCGATCCTCAACACCAACTCACTTTGCCCGAGCATGCCCTGCATGCCTCGGCCACCCACGGCGGAGACAGTTTCGCTATCGCCACGGGGGACATTTCCGACGGCGTGGAGGGGATTTTCTTTCTCGACTTCTTGACGGGTGAAATCACTTGCTCGGTCTTGAACGCGAGAACTGGAATGATGGGCGGGATGTTTAAGCACAACGTCGTCGCCGACCTGGGAGTCGAACGGGGTAAGAAGCCGTCTTACTTGATGGTCACTGGCCGGGCGGCCTTTCGCGTACGGGCCGGCGGTTTCCGACCTGCCGACTCGCTCGTCTACGTCGTCGACGCCAACACCGGGAACTTCGCCGCCTACGCCCTGCCCTGGAGCAATCAAGCCGCCACGCAAGGCGTCGGTCAAGTTGCCCCGATGAAGCTGATGGGAAAAGGAAAGGCTCGCAGCGTCGAAATCCAGGAATAGATCCGCTTCTTGGTTTATTCGTCTCGGTTTGATCGACTTGGTCTAATCGTCTGCGCGTGCGACGCCCGCCGACAGCCAACAGCGACTCAAGAATCTGCTAAAACAACGGCTGCGATGGTTGTCTGGCAATTCTTGGTTCTGGCTTATTGGAGTGGTTTAGCATGGCGACGAACGGTGCATTGAACCGCAAATTGCGGATGGCGTTGGTGGGCGG